>JALTKC010000336.1 GCA_027076245.1 Gammaproteobacteria bacterium | reverse complement strand
TCATGGCGATCCCCATGTAAACGGTAAAAGCGGTCAAACAGACGTCCATACTGATCTTCCGGTACACCCGGTCCGGAATCCTGCACCTGCAGTTCCACCCATTGCTCTGAGGTATTAATGGATACGCGAACGGAGTCGCCATTATGAGTATATTTACAGGCGTTACTCAGCAGATTCTGTAATAAGACATCCAGAGCAAAGGGGTCACCATTAATATGTACATGCTCGCCTTCCAGTTCAATCTGAAGATCTTTTTCTGCAAACTGCTGATACTCCCTGGCAATCACTTCCTGGGCAATGGTATAAAGATCCACCTCAGTAAATTTGGAAATGTACTGCTCCGGTGATGTTCTGTTCAGATTCAGAATCTGCTCCACTAAATGCCCCATACGGTTAACGGCATCATTTAACTGCTGAAAACTGTGATTATTCTCAGGCACCACCTGGGTCAGATTGTGCAAATGAATTTTAATAGCACTGATGGGCGTTCGCAGTTCATGAGCCGCATCCGATGCAAAACGTTTTTCTCTTAGAAAAGAAGCCTTTAAACGATTAAACAGATCATTAGTGGAATTAACCACCTGAATGAGTTCTACCGGCTGCTGTTCAACCGGCAGAGGACTGAGGTCGTCTGCTTTTTTATTGCCCAGTTGCTGGGCAAGCTTTCTTAAGGGTGACAGGCCGTAACTGATTAAAATCCAGATTAATATCCCTAACAAAGGCAGCATAATAATAACCGGCAGTATGGTTTCCAGAATAATATTTTCTGCCAGTACATAGCGAATATCACTGCGCTCTGCCGTCAGAATCCATAAATGCGACTTTTCATTATAAAACGCATAGGTTCGCCAGCGATGACCAATAATATTTTTATTCTGGAAACCCGGCTTAAAATCACTGATGGGTTCCTGAGGTGTCTGTAAAGATCGCAATAACAGTGACCTGTCCTGCCAGATCTGGAACATAAAGACATCATTGCCTTTAATTTCCGGGTGTTTGGCCTGCATTAAATTAATCACTCTGGATTCTGATAAAGGCTGATGACCATTCTCATTAAACAGCGAAAAAACAATGGATAACAGATAGGCCTTATCAACCAGTGCCATATCAAACAACTGTTCAGCCTTATGCATACTGTCTTTATAGCCATTTAAGGCCGACATAAACACCACCAGAGTGATCGTGGACAAAATAACCGTGATCAGGAAAGTACGAATGGACTTCATGTCTTATTAACCGTGTACCCGACCCCTCTTACGGTTTTAATAAAATCCGATGCGATTTTTTTCCTCAAATGATGAATATGCACTTCCAGGGTATTACTGCTAACTTCTTCTCCCCAGCTGTAAAGCTGCGATTCAAGATTATCACGGGTCAGGATCCGTCCGGCATTCTGCATCAGAGCCTTAAGCAGCATATACTCGGATTTGGAAAGCACGATATCCTGACCATCCATCTTAACCTGCATGGCCTTGGGATCCAGTGAAACATTACCGACTACAATATCATTAGATGCCGTAGTCGTACTGATACGGCGCTCAAGTACCCGGATACGGGCAAGAAGTTCCTGCATTTCAAAAGGTTTGGCCAGATAATCATCCGCACCAACATCCAGTCCGGATACCTTATCTTCAACCGAGCCCCGGGCAGTCAGAATTAAAATGGGCAGGGTGATATGTTCTTTGCGCAACCTGGATACTACCTCCAGCCCATCCATATCCGGCAGCCCCAGATCAAGGATCATAATATCCGGTGGAAAGCTTTGAGCCACATGCAGCGCATCCTTTCCTTTGGCCACATGATTGACAGTAATGCCTTCCTGTTTCAGTGCCTGCTGCAGACCATCCGCGAGAGACAGATCATCTTCTACCAGTAGTATTTGCATGAGTATAATTCCGAGTGTGTATCTGTTCCCTATATTAGCCTATTTAAGTTAATTGGGTCTAATAACCAACAACAATTCAGGATATATGTTTCTTTGCGACTTTATTTTGTCCACGAGTGGCTTTATCCACCAGCCCCGGGAAAATAGCATTAATACGCACAAATAAAGATTCAGGAAAGCCCAGGTAACGCTCTTTATCCTGTTTTATAACAGAACGAACAATTTCTCTGGCCACATCTTTCGGAGCATCCATATTCATTTTTACTTCTTCCGCCATTTTATAGACGGCTGTGGAATTAAGCGCTGTTTTAACAGCTCTGGGCGCCACATAAGTAACCTTAACCGCTGTATCACACAGTTCACGCCGCAGTGCCTGAGAAAAGCCGCGCATGGCGAACTTGCTGGTAGAATAGGTGGTAAACCAGGCAAAACCGATAGAACCAAAGGTTGAACCGACATTAACAATATGTCCTTTATTCTGTTTCAGCATATAGGGCAGGACTTTTTTGGTTAACTGCATAGGGGCAATGACATTGGTCTGAAAAACCGCCTCAATACGCTCATCACTTTGGTTCACAAAGGCGGTAAAATCCATAATCCCTGCAGTATTAATCAGGATATCATAACCACCATAGGCATCACGCATCTGATCCACAATTTTCTGACGCCCGTCAGAAGTCGTGATATCTGCCGCAATTGCTGTTGTACTGCCACTTCCAAGCTTGGCCTGCAAATGCTGCAACTTTTCCTGAGAACGTCCAACCAGCCCCACCTGAGCACCTTCAGCTAGTAGCAGTCTGGCTATTTCACCACCTATGCCGCCGGTCGCTCCGGTAAGAATAATGCGTTCTTTTTTTAACTTGCTCATTTTATACTTCCATAAAACAGTAGAGGCAGAGCCATAATAAATGACTCCGCCCCTTAATATATCAAATTTAATAGTTACACTTTTCTATCAATAATGTTCAACAACCTGGATTCAACAAGATTTACGATTTGTCTTTGATTTTTTCCAGTTTGGCTTTAATTTCTGCACGACGGCCTTTGTCTGCAATCGGACGAGTTGGACGATCCGGCGCATTCAGAGCCTTGTTCAGGTATTTTCTGGCTTCATCATATTTACCTTCTTCAATCAGAAAATCACCATAAAAGTAATTAGGATCAATACCGTCAGGATTCATGGACAGGGCTTTTTTCAGATATTTTTCTGCCTGCTCATCATCACCAAAACCAATCGGCCAGCCGGGGACCTGATAGTATAAACTGCCTAAAGAGGTATAAACCGAACCATGCAGAGCTTCCGGATTAATTTTTTCTGCCTGCAGCAATAATTCCCGGGCTTTCTTAACTTTACCCAGAGCACCCAGACCACCGTTTTTTCCTGCATCAGAACTGACAATAATGGCATTCCAGATCAGAGGTTCAGCTTTATCAGGGAAGGCTTTTACCGCTGCTTCTGCTTTAATAGTCAATTCTTCAAAAGCCTTTTCCGTTTTGGAATCGTCAGTTTCATAGTTGGCAATGGCCCATTCTTTCTGTAATTCATGAATGGTATCGTCCAGGCTCGCGGCATAGGCCACAGCATTGAAAATCAGGGCGAAAAACGCCAGGGCAGTAATTTTTATAGTCAGTGTCAGTAATGGTTTGGTCATTGTCGTTCCTTTATTAGTCCTTTAGTTCAGGTTTGTTTTTGGTTTTTGGTTTTTGGTTTTTGGTTTTTGGTTTTTGGTTTTTGGTTTTTGGTTTTTGGTTTTTGGTTTTTGGTTTTTATTATAGATTAATCCAGAGGGAGTGCTCTGAAAATATCGCCGTAGAGTTTATAAAACATTCTGGCGGCATGGATAATCGCATTTTGATCATCAGGGTCTGTGACCTGATTCATAAGTTTTTCATAAAAGCCCATGTGTTCAATATCGAGGGAGCCGTGGGAGCTTAAATAGCTAAAGGCTTTATCCGGCAAATTCAGCTTCTTTTTAATCTGTTCTGCAGCATTGGTTGCCATCGCAATACTTGTCCCTTCCAGAACCAGCACCATGCCAAAAAAGGTGACCGGGTTAATACGGTTAATACTGTCATAGGCATAGGCCACCATCAGTTCGGTCGTATAATGGGGCTGGCCGTTACGGACGGCTTCTGCATCACCGCCGGTTTCAGCAATATCGTTTAAAATCCATTCCTGGTGGCCCAGTTCCTCTTCAATGTATTCGGCAATGGCATTACGCAGCCATTCTTTTGAATGGGGGATCCGTCCGCCGCAGGTCATTAACAGGGGCGTGGTATGTTTAACGTGATGATAGGCCTGAGTCAGAAATGCCTGGTAAGTTGCCAGAGATATATCCCCTTTACTGCCTCGCTGCAGGGCTTCAATTTGCTGTAACTGCTGCCGTTCCTGTTCAGTTTCTGCCATTAAGCGGTCAAAAAAATTGCTCACTTTTTACTCCATAATTTTATCAGGCACTTTTATCAAGCGCTTGCTGTTGTTCATAAGAACGTTCAAGTTGTTTATTATAAGTCTGATATATCTGCAACCTTCTGGGCCGACCGGTACCGGTTAATAATTCATTATTAACCGTAAACGGTTCCTGTGCCACAATAAAGTCTTTAATCCTGGCATAGTCTGGTAACTGGCTGTTTAATAGTTCCAGTGCCTGACGCAGGTTACTGATGCCCTGTTCGTTGCTGATGCCCTGTTTAGAGTTATCCCTTAACACCACTATGGCCACTAAAAAAGGCCGGCCATGTCCATAAACCACACATTGTGCTATAGACGGTATGGTTTCCAGCTCTTTCTCCAGCCACTCAGGAGAAATATTACGGCCAAAGGAAGTATTGATCACATTCTTTTTTCGTCCGGTGACATAAAGATAACCGTCTTCATCCAGTCTGCCGATATCACCGGTTGCATAATAGTCATCACTATTGACGGTCGGCTGTCCCAGGTAACCGGAAAATAGTTGATTTTTAACCAGTATTTCACCGTCATCACTGATTTTTACGGTATGGGAATCCAGTATTTTACCAACCGAACCCAGTCTGTGATAAGTCGGGTTATTAACTGCAACCACTGAAGCCGCTTCAGATAAGCCATACCCCTCAAAAACCGGGATCTTAAGCTGTTCCGCCAGTTCCAGTAATTGCCGGGACACCGGGGCACCACCCATAGCTATAAAACGCAGTGAATCAGGCAGTTGAATCCCCGACTGTACCAGTTTGATTAATAATAATAGTAGCTGAGGAATAATAATAAAGGCCGTAGGCCGGTATTTTAAAATAACCCGGATCAGTTTTTCATGATCGATCTGACTGGAACCGGACAGTCCAGTACTCTGCGGCGACAGTAAAAAAATAGTGGCTCCACAATATAAAGGCACATACAGTCCGCCGATATTTTCCAGTAACGTCGATAAGGGTAATATACACAGGGTACAATCGTCGACATTAGCCTCACTGGCCCGTCTCAGTGCATCCACCTTGGTCATTATGGTGTCTTCCGACAACATGACGCCTTTAGGATGATCCGTGGTACCGGAGGTGTAGGTAATTTTTACTATTTGCTGCTTATTATCCTGATCATTAGCATTGACCACTGAATCAGCCGGCATATTCAAACGATAAAAATCCAGTGCTTTACCAGCAATTTCAATGTTTTCGTGAGTCTGAATAAGCCCCTTCAAAGTCTGAATAAGTTCCCTGTTCATTGCAGATTGATCAAGGATCAAATATTCAACCCCGGCATCGGTAATGGCGTGTTTTAGTTGTTCCAGGGAAAAGAATTTAGGCAGCGGAACAGAACACTGGTGATTAAACAACAGGCATAGATCCAGCACTGCCCAGGCTGGGTGATTGTCCATAATAACCGCAAAGGTGTGACTGTTCTGGCGGGCATCAGATGATCCCGGAAAACCCAGGGTAGAACAGGTTGTTTCTATTTCATCAAGCAGGCTCTGATAATCCAGCTGGCTGTCATCACCTTCTATAGCCAGCTTATGCGGCTGCTGGATTGCATATTCGCGGATTTTCTGTTCCAGTGGATTCAAGCAACCTGTCCCTGTTTTGTGCGTTTTGCCAGATCATCCTGCCCCAGTTGACAGGCTTTTTCAAATAAGGGGATCAGCTTTTTATTGGCGGTATAAATATTCTGCTTCATAATTTCAAAGCCTTCTGCAATATCACCGGCCAGAACCATGGGTTTAAGATCATAATATTCCGGACCCCACTTGTCCTTCAGCGCTTCCGGCAGACAGTCGCGACTGGCTTCAGTAATCTGTTTTAAGGGCACGTCCATACGTTTAAACGCATTATAAACACCAGGAACGGCTGTAAAAACAATATATTTAAAGCCGGCTGAATATAAAAAAGCGGTAATGGAAGCAATTAACCAGCGCATCTGACCAACATTGGCCGGAGCCAGATTACCCACTTCAACTACGGAGTCACGGGAAATCGTTTCACCGTACAGTTTTTCCAGTTCACTTTCCAGATCATGCTTAAGATAATACTCGGAGAACAGCGCCTCATCCGCGGCACAACGGACACCGGCTACCGCCTTGATAATGGTGTCATCACCCGGTTGCTGCGCATCGGCTTCAATGGTCAGCAGGTTTGGATAAAAATGATCCAGTTCGGCATTATAGTATTTTTTAAATACCGCACGGATAAAGCTTTCCAGACGAACCCGTTCCGGACGGCCTTCTTCAAAATAATGTATTTCAGACGCCTGAGTCTGCTTATTATTTCTGTGATTGGCCAGTAAGGTAACGGTTTTATCTTTTAAGGCTTCGCTCATAGCCTGAACTCCAGTGTATTTTTTCATTGTGTTCAGTGTAATAAACGAACCTTAAAGAAATCTTAAGTTTCAAAAATTTATGCGATTTTGTTAAACAGTTCTCATAAAAAGACTTGTTGCAGATAATTAAACCTAAATAAATCAGTTGAATCGTAGCGAGAATGATCAGAGTGCTGGAGATACAAGGATTTACAGGTTATTTTGGCTTTATTCGTAGCCCACCCTACGGGTGAAGTCAAAATATTCTGGAAAGCCTTGTAGATTCAGTGCTATGGACATTCGCAGTAGGTTCAACTGATTTATTTAGGTTAAACGCTGACAATTTCACACATTAGCCAGATCACCATTGGATTCCAGCCAGGCTTTTCGGTCTGCGGCCCGCTTTTTGGCCAGCAGCATGTCCATCATATGGTAGGTTTCATCATCCTGTTCTACCGTCAGTCGAACCAGACGGCGGGTGTCCGGTGCAATGGTGGTTTCCCTGAGCTGCATGGGATTCATTTCCCCTAATCCCTTAAAGCGCTGTACATTAACCTTGCCGCGGATTTTTTCTGCTTCAATTCTGTCCAGCACCCCTTTTTTCTCCGATTCATCCAGGGCATAAAATACCTGTTTACCCACATCAATACGGAACAGCGGGGGCATGGCGACATAAACATGGCCGGCATCCACCAGAGCCTTAAAATGACGTACAAACAGGGCGCATAATAAGGTGGCAATATGAGCACCGTCGGAATCGGCATCGGCCAGAATACAGATTTTACCGTAGCGCAGACCTTTTAAATCAGAAGAACCGGGTTCAACACCAATGGCCACGGAAATATCATGCACTTCATTAGAGGCCAGCACCTGGGAAGAGTCCACCTCCCAGGTATTGAGGATTTTACCGCGCAGCGGCATAATGGCCTGAAAATTCCGATCCCTGGCCTGTTTAGCGGAACCGCCGGCAGAATCACCTTCCACAAGGAACAGTTCCGTTTCATTAAAATCCGAAGAGCTGCAGTCTGCCAGCTTGCCGGGCAGTGCCGGGCCCTGGGTAATTTTTTTACGCACGACCTTTTTACCGGCCCGGATCCGCTGATTGGCACGGCTGATCACCTGTTCTGCCAGGCGTTCACCATCCTCGGTATGCTGGTTAAGCCATAGTCCAAAGGCATCTTTAACCACACCCATAACAAAGGCAGCACACTCTCTGGATGACAGACGCTCCTTGGTCTGACCGGAGAATAATGGATCCTGCAGCTTGACGGACAGGATATAACAACAACTGTCCCAGACATCATCGGGGGTAATTTTTACCCCCCTGGGCAGTAAATTTCTGAATTCGCAGAATTCACGAATGGCTTCTGTCAGTCCGGTACGCAGCCCGTTTACATGGGTTCCACCCTGCGGGGTAGGAATAAGATTGGCATAACTTTCGGTAATGGGTGTACCGTCTTCAGCCAGCCATAATAAGGCCCACTCAGCATGTTCATTATTGCCTTCCATTTTGCCGGTAAAGGGAATGGCGGGAATGCTCTCTTTTTCTTCTATGGCATCGAGCAGGTAATCAGACAAACCGTTTTCATAATACCAGCGCTCTGTTTCTCCGCTATTTTCATCCTTAAAATTGATTTCCAGCCCCGGGCAAAGCACAGCTTTGGCCCTCAGGGTATGTTTAAGGCGGGGCACAGAAAATTTTATGGAATCAAAATATTTTTTGTCCGGCCAGAAACGCACGGTAGTGCCGGTATTACGCTTGCCTACATCGCCGATAACTTCCAGTTCATGGGTTTTATCCCCATGGGCAAAGGCCATATAATATTCTTTGGCATTACGGCGCACCCAGATTTCCAGTTTATCAGACAGGGCATTAACCACCGACACGCCAACCCCGTGCAGACCGCCAGAAAACTGGTAATTGTCATTGGAGAATTTACCCCCGGCATGCAGGCGGGTGAGGATCAGCTCTATACCGGGGATTTTTTCTTCCGGATGGATATCCACTGGCATACCACGGCCGTCATCTTTTACAGATAAAGAGCCGTCTTTATGCAGAACCACATCAATGCGGCGGGCAAAGCCGGCCATGGCTTCATCCACACTATTGTCAATCACTTCCTGCGCCAGGTGATTAGGGCGCTCGGTCTGAGTGTACATACCCGGGCGGCGCTGTACCGGTTCCAGACCGTTTAGAACTTCAATATCCTGAGCATCATAGGAATTGGCTGCCATATATTGTGTTACCTTATCATCGTATGATTTTTAAAAGAAAATTGCGGCCGTAATTGTAATGGTTCAGTTTAATTCAGGGCACTCTAAGATACCCTGAATCAAAACTTTTGTTTTCAGTACAATTACCAGAATAGTGAAGTTTAGCAAAATCGGGGAATAATGTAAGCCATTAACTGATGGCTTTGGTAATTAACGGCACCAGTGACTCAGGCAGTTTAACGGCTCCGGAAAGCGCGAATTTCTGCCCTTCTTCAGACATTTTTTTCCAGGTGCGTAAAATAATGTCAATCCATTTCGGCTCATCGTATTCAGGATGCTTGTTTACAAAATCCTGCATATAATGCTCAATAAACACCAGTGCGGCAATATCCTCAACCAGTTGGGTGTCCTTATTGGTTTTCAGGGCTTTTTTGCCTATGGCCTGTTTAGCCCGCTCAACGTCTTCCTCGGAATAACCGGCTTTTAACAATAATTCTCCAGCCGTATCCGCATGAAATTTGTATAAATTAGTACGCCATTGATGATAACCTTTTCTGTCCATTGGGTAAGCATCACGGGGGGATTTCCAGCGCTGAATATGCTGAGCCCGTATGGCCAGCTTCATAATATCATCGGTTTGAGGGGCAAAGCGCTCCAGCATATCCGACATACGCTGCCCGTAAAGTAATTCTTTAGGCTGGCTTTTATCACCGTCCAGTTCCTGATTTGGATCTTCCTTATTGGCTGCATCAATAAGTTCAACGGCTTTTTCATATTTTGACTGTGTCATAAGTGTTTAATCCTTTTTTATTGCGGTTACTGGCTCATAAAGCCTTTAAACCTTAAAATTCACTTATCTGCAATATCTTCCACCAGACGAAACCCCACCTGATTGCTGGTATAGGTGGGAAAGTTATTGAGTCTGACATAGGCCCGCAGTATTCGGTCTGCACTGTCCCAACTGCCGCCCCGAACCACAACGGTTTTACCTTCCAGTTCATCGTCGTCGGCACAATACTGCTCCTTACCATCGTAACGCCGGGTATATAAAGAACAGGTCCATTCCCAGACATTGCCGAAAATATCATAGATACCGTATTTATTGGGATCATAGGAGCCAACTTCAACCGTCTGGGCACTTTCCCAGAAATAACGGCAGCCGTCACAGTTGGCATCCCCCTGTCCGATAATATCATTAAAACCGAGCTGGCCTTTAATACCGGTACGGGCAACATATTCCCATTCGGCTTCTGTGGGTAAGCGGAATTTTCGTCCGGTTTTTTTACTCAGCCATTGGGCATAGGCCTGGGCATCATACATAGAAACATTAATAACCGGGCGGTTCCCTCTGCCCCAGCCATTGTCATCCGGTAAGTCCTGCCCGGTTTCCCCGGCATAGGCATCGTATTGCGCAAAAGTCACTTCATATTTGCCAATGGCAAAACCTTTGTTAATGGTTATTTTATGAGGTGGTTTCTGATCCGGTGAGCCGTGATTGCTGCCCATAATAAATGAATCCGCGGGTATTTTAACCATATCCGGAATTAAGCTTAACTTAAGCGGCTTTGCAGAAACCTCTGGCATGGTTTTTCTGGATACCTGATGCTGTTTATTTTTACTGGATTTGGTCTGTAAATAACGGGCATCAGAATAGTATTTGTTGTCACTGTCTGCTGATTTAAGAAACTTGCCAAGGTATTGCTCTGCCTGAGAATAATGGCCATTGTGATACAGTGTTTTACCATAAAAGTAATAAAAATCATTATGCAGTTTTACCTGCATCTTGATCAGCCGGGCAAAAGCCTGCTCTGCCTGTTCATAGTCACCCTCATTATAAAACTGCGAGGCCTGATTAAGATAAAAGCGGGCATCTTTAGCAGCCCATAGAAGATTACTGTAAACCAGTAAAAAGACAGACAGCAAAACAGAGAGCAATTTATTGCGGTTTTTTGTTCTGCTGTAAATTAACATATTAGCAAACTGTACCGTAGGTAATGGATAAAGGCTTAGAGAGATTTATCAAAAGCGGCTTCAATGGAGTTGCTGTATTTCTTTTCGGTACTGGACTGGGCTTTAATGGCGTTTACAAAAGAACCATAGGACTTGATAGACTTGACCAGATAGGCCTGCACCGGTTCTTTAATGCCTTTGAGTTTCAGAGGCGGTGTTGGCACAACGGTTATTTTATCCCGGATCATATTATAGGTGGCATGACTGATCAGTATTCCGTCATGTTTGGCCAGGTGTTCCAGCCGATTGGCAATATTGACATTATCACCAATCAGGGTAAAGTCCCGGCGTGAATGCTTGCTGCCGATATCGCCCAAAATTACATGCCCTGAATGTATGCCTATACGCATATGAAAGTCCAGACCGGTAGCCGCTCTGACTTCCGGCAGTGCCTTGAGCATAGCGGCGGCCGCACAGACTGCCCTGAAAGCGCCCTCTTCCTGCAGGCCAAAAGAGGAAAAGATACCATCACCCAGAAACTTGTCTATGGTGGCATCAAAAAACATCAGTTCCTTAACCATACGGTCAAAGTACAGGTTCAGAAAATCCACGACTTTTCTCGAACTTAACTGTTCAGACAAACGGGTAAACTGCACAATATCAGAAAACAGCAATGTGCGAAATTTATCTTCAGCAATGGGTTTATTACGATTCTGATGGCCCATGGCAATATGCGATACCGCCGGATCGGACAGGTAATGACTCATGGCATTCTGATGCTGCTTCAGACGGGTTTCAGCCAGCACCCGTTCCACTTCTGCGATCATGCGATCCGGTGAAAACGGCTTGGTAATAAAGGCCTGAATCCCCATGGAGCGGATTTTAACCTGATCCGCTCTGGAATCCTTGCTGGTTTCTATAATAATAGGCAGTTGATTGAACTCACTGGACTGGCGTATGCGGGTACACAGTTCCAGCCCATCCACATAAGGCATATCGTAATCGGTTATGACCAGGTCATAGTTCTGGTTATTAAGCTTTTCCCAACCGGACAGGCCGTCAGTCGCCACATCCACCTGAAAGCCCTGGATCTGCAGTGATGTTTTCATCTGATGCAGCATAGTCGCGGAATCTTCTACCACCAGAATTCGTTCCGGACGACCCAGTGATGAACTGGCATGCATCAGACGCTCAACCCGGGATAATAATTCCGGTACCACCACTTTACGGGTCGTCGAGTGATCGGATTTAATAATATAGTCATCAGCACCGGCATTAAAACCACTGATAATGGCCTGATCTGTTTGCTGGGAAGACAGTAGCAGAACCGGAATGGTCAGTTTTTCCTGCTGTCGGATAATACGGCATAAGGTGACACCGTCAATAACCGGCATTTCCACATCACTGATTATAAGATCAATTTTCTGCTGACGGATGATTTTTAAGGCTACTTCGCCATTTTCAGCTTCAACGACCGTATAACCTTCCTGTTCCAGAGCCGGCCTGACCAGTTGGCGGGAGGTTTTACTATCATCGACCAGTAATAAACATGGATTTTCTTCAAACAGGGGGCGTAGCACCTGATCCAGTTCCTGTTTGGTAAACGGTACTTCAAGAAATTTATTGGCCCGGTGATCAATGGCCTGTTCACGGTTCGTGGTATTGGAGGAAATAAACACGAGACGGGTTTTTTTTAACTCAGGATGGGAACGGATTTTATCACAGACCGACAAGCCGTCTATTTTAGAGAGCATAGCCCGAATAAAGATCAGGTCAGGTTTATATTGCAGAATTTTCTGAAAATAACCGGCTTCATCAGAGTGGATAGTTTTAAGCCGGTACTGTTTCGGATCCAGCAGGGAACTGATCAACCCGTCAACCGTGGATGAATCTGTTAACAATATGGCATTTATTATTTTATTATCCATGAAAGCTCATGTGTTTACTTAGCCGGTTTATTACCATCCATGTGTTTAATATGCCTGACAACCTGTTTAAATTTAACAGGTTATCCTCTAAAAGGCTGTTTATTATAGTATTCTCTACTACCCCCCTCGTCCTGTATTATCCATTACTACCGACCAGGTCAGAGACTTATAGTTAAAAATATATACAATTAACCCTGTAAATTCAAATAATTTACGAAAATGAGAACTAATACCTTAAAATTTCAGCATTTTATTATCCAGGACAAAGAAAAATACAGCATACTGTCCTAGAATAAACCTGCATTCAATGAAGAATATGCCCGCTATTTACATTACAATGTCAGGTTCCGGATAAGGATTGTCTGTTTTTCTGTAATTTTTAACTGAAACCAAATCAATGGCCGTCAAGAGTAAAAAAGTCAAAATCACTGATCTGATCAAAGGCATGTATGTCTCCAGACTGGATCGCCCGTGGATAGAAACATCCTATCCTATTGAAGGCTTTTATATTCAGAATGACGAAGACATCCGTAAACTCAGCTCCTTATGCAAATATGTCTATATTGATGTTGATTTAACCCGTTTACGGCTGGATCCTTCACACCTTACGATAGAAACTGAAAACAGTCCCAGATTTACTATTGAGGATGTCAGAGAAAAAGTATCCAGACAGCCTTCAGCACCAGGTGGCCCAACCAAATCAACCATCCGGCGCCCCTTAAAACCGCTCTATATCGAGCGAGTACCTTTTGAAAAAGAATTTAAAACCGCCAATAAACTGTACGAAACCCTGTCCCATACAGCAGAAGAAGTCCTGCAGGAAGTCAGTTCAGGCAAGTCGATAAATGTCGAAAAAGTCAACCAGACAGCCAGCAACATGGTTGACAGCATTATTCGTAATCCCGATGCTTTTTTATGGCTGTCCCGTTTAAAAGCCAAGGATATCCATACTCATAACCGTACCATTCGAGCCACCATCTGGGGAATTGCTTTTGGACGCTATATGTCCTTATCAAAACAGGCACTCAATGATTTATCCATTGCCCTGCTAATGTCCGGAATCGGTAAAGCAAAACTGCCCAGAGAACTGCTGGAAAAATCCGATGAACTGACCGGTGCAGAACGCGCCATATACCAGAAACACATTAACTACTCCGTCAAGTTGCTTAGACAAATGGGGGAATTTTCTTCCACAGTCATTAATATTGTCGCTGCGCATTGCGAGCGTTTTGACGGCAGCGGCTACCCCAGGAAATTACAGGGCAGCCAGATATTTTTTCTGGCCCAGATTGCCGGCATCGTAAGCTATTATGAAAAGATAACCAATCATAGAAATCCTGAACAATCACTGGATGCCACCCGTGCCATGGAACACCTGTATAAATTAAGAGACAGTAAGTTTCAGGCTGAACTGATCGAAGAATTTATTCAATCCATTGGTATTTACCCGGCAGGCTCCCTGATCGAACTCAACTCCAGGGAAGTAGCCGTTATTGTTGAACAAAATGAACAGCATCGGCTGCTGCCCAAGGTGATTATTTTAAGAGATTCGGACAAAAAGCCAGTTTCTAAATTTAAAATTCTGGATCTTTCCACTTTTGATCAAAGTGATAAACATCGCCCTAAAATTATTAATAGTATTCCATTGGGGAGTTATGATATTGATGCTCAGGAAATTCTGGACTGTATTTTAAAGACGGATAAGGGGTGGTTGGTTCGGAGGTTGTTTTCTTGAGAGCAGCGTTCAGCGTTCAGCGTTCAGAAAGAGCATAGAGTGTTAAGTGTTAAGTGTTAAGTGTTAAGTGTTAAGTGTTAAGTGTTAAGTGTTAAGTGTTAAGAAAGAGCATAGAGCCTTTTTAGGTATCGAATTTAGGGCATAAAAAAAGCCTGCTCCGGGGTGCCGGGGCAGGATTTTTGCTTTTGCTGTGCCTGATATTACTTGGCAGCAGGAGCTTCTGGTGCAGCTGGAGCAGCAGGTGCCTGAGCAGCCCATTGCTTCATTCTTTCTTCGTATGCTTTACGTGCAGCTTCCATTTTGGCTTGCTGTTGCTTTTGCATTTCCTGCATACGCTTCTTGTGAGCTTCCATCTGAGCTTTCTGCTGAGGAGTAGGAGCGGCAGGTGCTGCAGCTTGAGGAGCTGGAGCTACAGGAGCAGCCATTGGCGCTGGACGACCATATGGGCCATAGCCATAAGGAGTGTTTGCATAGTAGTTACGACCGTCAAAACGGCTGTTCATGTTGTTGTAACCATTGTAGTTGCTGTAGCCATTACCATAAGCGGAACCACGAGTGTTACCTTTACCACGACCACGACCACGACCTTTAATAGTGATTTCGATATCACCGTCCATGTCAGCATCACCAGAACCATCGCCCCAACCATTACCATAACCATTGCCATAAGCATTGTTATTCCAGTTGTTAGAACCGTAACCGTTCCAGTTAGTATTGCTGTCGCCGTCGCCCCATGGACCCCAGGAATCAGCAGAAACAGACATAGATACAGTGGTAGCAGCAATTGCTGCAGCAATTAATAATTTTTTCATTTTATACTCTCCAAAGTTTAAATAATGAATGTGTTAAGTTTGTCATAAAAAACAACGATTTTTAGCCCAAAAAAAGGGCTGTCCAATACAGGACTAAAACAGGATTGATAAAAACATCTTCCTTACTACTTTACAAACCATTCAGATACAACGAGTGGCTATATAATTATTAATAATGTTTTTTCAATCTTTTTATAAAGTGAGGTCAGTATAGAT
>JALTKC010000335.1 GCA_027076245.1 Gammaproteobacteria bacterium | reverse complement strand
GGCAATTACCGGGGAGGTACTGACTGTCTGTGTTTTTGCCGGCTTTATATTTTGTGAATTGGTAGGTTGAGCAACCGGTTTCTGTTTTTCACGAGGCGGCTTCTGTTTGACCGGTTGTTTTTTTACCGGTGGTTTTTTTTGTCTGGGCTTTTCAGGTTTTTTAACCTTTTTTTTAGGCTTTTTCTTTTTCTCTGGTTTCTTTTTGGGTTGAGGTTTTGGCTCCGGTTTTTTAATTATCACCGGCTCAGGTAGTGCAACAGGTTCAGGTCTGGGTTGTTCAACCACTGGTTCGACGACCTTGGCCGGAGGCGGGACTAAAGTGGAAAAACGCACATGGGTAATGGTTTCCTTAATAATATTGGAAGGTGCGGCATTGTTATTACCAGTTTTAATTAAAAAGGCCGCGTGTATAGCCGCTGATAAGAACAGCGCAATAAACCAGATAAAATAATCATTCTCTTTAAAAGAGTGCCAGAACGGAGTTTGAGTCATTACAGCGGATCAGGGCTTATCCGGTTTCACAGGATGATCAATGGTGACAATATCCACACCATCGGCACCGGCCTTGCGGGCAGCATCAAAAGCCTCAATAGCAATACCCAGATCAACATTTTCATCACCGCGAATACGGACTATTTTTTCTTCCTGGTTTTTAAGCTTGTCTTCCAACACGTTTTGCAGCTTATCCAGAGAGATGATCTGACTGTCAATGGAAAATTCACCGGCTTCATTGATAACCACTTCGACCTGTTGAGGCTCATCCAGAGCTTCACCGCTGTCCGCTTCAGGCAGATCAATATTAATCACTTCATCACGCACAAAATGAGACGTCAGCATAAAAAAGATCAATAATAAAAAAACAATATCAATCAGTGGCGTCAGATTAGGAGTGTGGCTGGTGCGCCGACGGCCTTCAAACTGCATGAACCACCCCGTCCCGGTGATGTACGGCATCGCTATCGGTAGCACAGCTGTCAGTGGTGTTTTTACCCAGGTGTTCAAGTAACAGAGAGGCAAAATTGCGCATACTCTGGGCACGACGGTCTGATGCAGATTCCAGCAGGTGTAGCAGCAGTAATACGGGAATTGCTACGGCCAGGCCGACTCCGGTGGTGAGCATGGCTTCCCAGATGCCACCGGCCAGCGCCTGGGCATCCACCTGACCGCCAGCCTGTTCAATGACCATAAAGGCTTTAATCATGCCGATAATTGTACCGAGCAGCCCCAGCAACGGTGCAGTATTACCCAGAAAACCCAGAGTGCGGAAGCCTTTTTCTATCTTGTTGAGTTCGAAACTGCCAATGCGTATCGCAACCCGGTTCAGGTCGGATACCCCTTCCTGCCATGCCTGATAAATGCCCTGCAGCAGACGTCCTTCAGGCCCGCGAATGCTTTGAATAACGGCCTCGGCCTTACCTTCTCTAAGCGCTGTCTGTAACTGTTGTTCGGCCTTCCGGCCAGGGCGGCCCATTAAGCTGTAACGCAGCAGGCGTTCAAATAAAATGGTCAGGGCCAGCAGAGAGTAGCCGGCGAGGATCCAGACGATAATACCGCCTTTATCAAAAATATCTGCAACAATCATATAATCAGGTTTTTGGTTTTAGGTTAATAGGCCAGTTATTGAATCCGGCAGTTTAGGTTAATTTATATACAGTTTCCTTGATTTAGGACATAGGGCTGCTGCTTTGTTTGAGTTGCTGTTCGAGTTTTTTCAGGTCATCTGGGGTGTTTATATTGATAAATGCCTCTTTTTGATCAGAAAAATCTACTTTAACAGCGCCATTGTCCATTAGCCATTTGCCCAGTTTATGTTCATTGTGCTGCAGGGAATGGTTGATTTTATCCAGCAGACTGCAGTGCAGCAGGTTATAGGTGGGCTGTTTATAGCGACCGTCAAATACCAGGGCTGCCTCGGCTTTGTTTGTCTGCAGACTGTTTAACATTCTTTGAGACAGATCCATCGGCAGCAGGGGGCCGTCACATGGGACAGTAAGTAAGTATTCACTTTTACAGTTTTCAAGGCCGCGTGAGATACCGGCCAGTGGGCCGCGAAAATCATCGTATTGATCGATCAGGACTTTATAACCGTATTGTTCATATTGTTCTATATGACGATTGGCACTGATTAAAATAGTATTGACCTGGGGTTTCAGGCGCTTAATAACATGCTCAATCATGGGACGGCCAAGCAGCTCAAGTAAACCCTTGTCCTTACCATCCATACGGCTGGAACGACCGCCGGCTAAAATAAGACCTGTTACCTGCATAAAATAATCAATAGCCTGATAGAATAGATAAAAATAACGAGAGATTATAACAGAAAATAAAAATCACTCTCTAAGGAATTGGCTTTATGTTCGAAGTAGATTTACTTGAGCACCGGCTTTACTGGCTGGCTGCAGTGTATTTTGTTGTAGAGGCAATGGGGATTTATTATGCCTTTCATGCTATTTTAAATTCCCGAACCTCACAGGCCGGTATTGCCTGGGCGATTACTCTGGTGACATTGCCGTTTTTTGTTCTGCCCCTGTACTGGATTTTTGGCGGCAGCCGGTTTTATGCGTATCTGGAAAAGTTTCGTGAAGCCACTCTGGAGCATATTGATACTGCCACAGATGCACTGCAGCAGATAGAAAAGTATTATGTTAAAGATATGCAGGCACTGGAGGATATCAATAACACCATTAAACACCTCGATATTATTCCCTTTACCCGCCACAATAGTGCACAACTATTAATTAACGGCCAGAAAACCTACCAGGCCATGCTGCAGGCCATTGAAGAAGCACAGGATTACGTGCTGCTGCAGTTTTATATTATCCATAATGATCATGTGGGTGAAACCTTCCGAAAATTATTAACCCGTAAAATGCAGCAGGGGGTACGGGTCTGTTTTTTATACGATGAAATTGGTTCGCACCGGCTTTCCTGGACCTATATTAAGGAGTTAAGATGTGCCGGTGCCCAGGTCAGCAGTTTTAATGGCCATAAGGGCCTGAGAAAATACCTGCATATTAACTTTCGTAATCACCGCAAAATCCTGGTCGTAGATGGCCTGAAAGCCTTTGTCGGCGGTCTGAACCTGGGTCGGGAATACCTGGGTGAAGATGAAACCATGGGGTTCTGGCGCGATACCCATATTATGCTGGAAGGCCCTTCTGTACAGACCACACAGGCAGCCTTTGTTAAAGACTGGTTCTGGAGTGTAGGTGAAGTTCCCCGGTTAAACTGGTCGGTGCGGGAAGCAGAACATAAGGTCAGTCAGAATATTATGGTGCTGCATACCGGGCCGGCCGATGAAAAGCCGGTCTGCTCCCTGTTTTACTGTGCCCAGATCAATCATGCCCGTAAACGTCTATGGATTGCCACCCCCTATTTTGTACCGGATATGGAAATTATTCAGGCCTTAAAAAATGCCGCTTTAAGAGGTGTGGATGTGCGTCTGATCCTGCCGGAAAAATACGATCATTATTATGTGTATCTGGCTTCTTACGCCTATTATAAAGAACTGCAGGGCTATAATATTAAAATATACCGTTACACCAGAGGCTTTTGCCACCAGAAGGTGGTTCTGGTGGATGATGTCCTGGCCGGTGTCGGTACGGTCAATCTGGATAACCGTTCAATCTACCTTAATTTTGAAGTGGCCGCTTATGTGGCCGATAAAGGTTTTGCCGCTGAAGTGGAAAATATGCTCAGGGAAGATATGCGCAACAGCTATCTGGAAGCACTGGATATTATTGATGCCAAACCCTTCTGGTTCCGTGCTGCCAGCCGCCTGTTTTATCTGTTTTCTCCAGTGCTGTAAACTGCTACTCAGTACAGTATCTTTAAAGGGGTCAAAGCAATCCTTGTTGCGCACTACGCAATATGCTATATTCAAATAATGATAAAATCGTTCAGGCACAAGGGGCTTCAAAAGTTCTATGAAACGGGAAGTACTGCAGGAATACAAAGTAGTCATAAAAACAGGCTACGAATGATACTGGTGGCTCTTGAAACTGCGCATGTAATCGAAGACATGAATGTGCCTGGTTTCAGACTTCATCCCTTAAAAGGGAAATTAAAAGGTATTTCGTCTGTAACTGTCAGTGGAAACTGGCGAATAACATTTAAGTTTGAAAATGGACACGCCTATATCGTTAACTATGAGGACTATCACTAATGACTATGTATAACCCGCCTCACCCAGGAGAATTTATTAAAGAAGTCTATTTAACGCCCTTTAATATAAGTGCCCGTACAGTTGCAGAAAAACTAAAAGTCTCTCCTTCCACGTTTAATCGTCTGGTAAATAAGGAAAGTAATATTTCACCTGAAATGGCATTACGTTTATCAAAAACACTGGGGCGCACACCAGAGAGCTGGCTT
>JALTKC010000334.1 GCA_027076245.1 Gammaproteobacteria bacterium | reverse complement strand
GAAGCGGCGCAATTATGTCTTGAATCCAGAGAATTTTAAAGCAGCATGGGAAGGTAGTGAAGAGCAATGTTTCAGATCAGAGATGAAGAAAGACCCTATGCTTTTTTAAGCGATAAGGAAAGCAAAAGCCATAACCGTTACGGCAAGTCCATTGACCTGGTGGATGAAAGCAGTGAGCTGTACGGTAAGAGCCTCAATATTAACGGTGATCCCAAAGTTTCAGATAATCCCAACCGTTATAAACAGCACGGTTTTCATTTTACCGCAGACAACTGTATAGGCTGTCATGCCTGTGAAGCGGCCTGTAGTGAGAAAAACGATAATCCCGCCCATATTGCCTTTCGTTCTGTGGGTTATGTCGAGGGCGGAACCTACCCGGCCTATCAACGTATTAATATTTCCATGGCCTGTAATCATTGTGATGATCCGGTCTGTCTGAAAGGCTGTCCAACCCGGGCCTATACCAAGTTTGCGGAATACGGCGCGGTACTGCAGGATCCGGATATTTGTTTTGGCTGCGGTTACTGTACCTGGGTCTGTCCCTATAATGCACCGCAACTTGACCCCATTAAAGGACAGGTGAGTAAATGTAATATGTGTGTGGACAGGCTGGAAGAAGGTTTAAAACCAGCCTGTGTATCCGCCTGTCTGGGCAATGCGCTTAATTTTGGCGTTATTGAAAATATACCGGATAATCGGGAACAGGCAAAAACTGAAATTCCTGGCCTGCCCAGAACTGATATTACCCATCCTAATATCCGCTTTCAGCAGACCCGTTCCACCCATCGGGAAATGACCCGTACCGATTCCATGCCCATTAAATATCATCGTAATGACAAGACCGGACGTTTTGATTCCACGGTTGATGACAAGCACGGCAAGAAACGGGAATGGAATCTAGCTAAACTATCTTCCCGGGAAAACCCGCTGGTATTGTTTACTCTGGTAACTCAGGCAGTTGTCGGTGCCTTTATACTGTTTTTTATCGGGCCAGCTATGGGAATGGAAGCTTTAAGCAGTATTCAGGGTTCAGGTATTTTTATTCCCTTATTAGGTTTTATGCTGTTAATCGAAACCATTGGTCTGGTGATGTCCACCATGCACCTGGGCAAACCGCATCGTTTTTACCGGGCGTTTAATAACCTGAAAACCTCTCCGGTCAGCCGGGAAGTGGCCGGTGTGGCGCTGTTTTTTAACAGCCTGCTGGGTTATGCCTTT
Organism: Gammaproteobacteria bacterium; assembly: GCA_027076245.1. Classification (GTDB taxonomy): domain Bacteria; phylum Pseudomonadota; class Gammaproteobacteria; order GRL18; family GRL18; genus JANELJ01. The sequence continues at coordinate 14,353 of JALTKC010000334.1, read as the reverse complement.
TTCAACTTACTGTTAACGACCCAGTGGGCAGAGCCGTATCATGGTATTATCAATATACTGGCTCAGATATGCGGCTATGCGGCTTTAATTACCGGCCCTGTAGCGCTTTATTTTATGCATAAAATTTACCGTATTGAAGCCCGTCCATACTGGAACCACTGGCAGGTATTAACCGCCTTTTACGGTTCCATGCTCAGTATGGGTGGATTACTGCTGGCTGTAACCGTAGTACCCTGGATGGCTTATCAGGGTCAGGACTATTTGTCGGTGTTAAGCACTCTGGCAATGGTCATGTTCAGCGGCCTGTTTATTGAAGCCGTCGGGCATATTTTTCATCGCCGGGACTTATGGGCACTGCTTAAAAAAGGGCAGGGCGAGGGCGCTGCAGCCCAGTTTGAACAGGAAACTAAATTTGGTAAAACCTGGTGGTTAAGAAACAGTTTGTTAGCCCTTAATATGGTCTTGCTGATTGTTCTGACCAGCGGTGTGGTTAGCGGCAGTACCGCTTTAATCCTCTGGGGGGTGACGGCTGTCAGTATGTTAACTGCGGCGGTTATTGGCCGGGCATTATTTTATGTACTGGTGATACCGACCACCATGCCGGGAGCGTTTTTCTGGAAAAACAAAGCCTTTCAGGAACATGCCCGGGAAACCGGTCTGGCTCACCGTGAGCAGTGCGGTGTGGTGTATGAGAATCACTAAGAATATATGACTCAGACAGAACCTTTAAAACCCCGTCTTAATAAACTTATCCATTCCCTACAGGATGGCTTTATTGAACGGGAAACTGCGGTTCGTCTGGCCTTATTAGCTTTGCTCAGCGGTGAGCATGTTCTGCTGATTGGAGCGCCGGGCACGGCCAAAAGTGAACTGGCTCGACGTCTGCATCATGCCATCAATGAAGGGGACTATTTTGAACGATTGCTGACCCGTTTCTCTGTACCGGAAGAAATTTTTGGCCCGCTGTCCATCAAGTCTCTGGAAGCGGATCGGTATCACCGGCTCACCAAAAATTACCTGCCTTCTGCCAGTATTGCCTTTATTGATGAAATTTTCAAAGCCAATAGCGCCATTTTAAATTCTCTGCTGACCTTATTAAATGAACGTGAGTTTGATAATGGTGATGTGCGTGAAAAGGTACCGCTGTTATGTGTCGTTGGTGCCAGTAATGAACTGCCGGAAGAAGATGAGCTGGCGGCACTCTATGATCGTTTTTTATGCCGTTATGAGGTTAAGGCCGTTTCAGATGATCAGTTTATAGCCCTGTTAAAACTGTCTGAACGGGAAAATAAGCCACTGGATAATGATGCAGTTTTAAGTTTGGATGATTTAAAACAGATTGAAAAACAGGCACAAACTATAAAGTTGCCTGATGATGTACTGGCATTACTGCATTCTCTGCGTAGTTTTCTTATTGGGCAGAATATTCCGGTTTCTGATCGGCGTTGGCGTAAGGCGGTTAAACTTTTGCAGGTTTCAGCTTTTACCAATGGTCATGACAGTATCTCAATATGGGATTGCTGGCTGTTACAGCACTGCCTGTGGCATACCCCTGCACAGCGTCAGCTGATCCTGAACTGGTATCAGTCTCATCTTGGCATTGGTGCCGGTTTTAATCAGGAACGGCTGGAAAAACTGGTGCATACCTGGGAAAAAACACTGGCTAAGGAAAGCAGTGAGCAAGTACAGCTTAAAAATAACCGGGGTGAATTACTCTATCTGGATAAAGAGGGCAGGCAGACGCTGGACAAAGAGCAATGGTCTGTAACAGAGCGTAATGGTCAGTCGCTTTATCTGGCACCGCCGGATAATTCAGACCGGACTAATAACGATGAAGGTTATACCTTTGATGAACTGAAAGAACAGTTTTTTGATGATTACTACCAGCAATGTCATATTGACGGACACTGGCAGCATATTGATAAATACATTAAAAATCCACAGAATCAGTTCAGGGTACTGCTCAGCAACCAGCCCTGTCTGCAGGCCAGAAAATATCCTGCAGACTTTATTTTAAAACGGGTTAATGAAACCCGGCAGATTGCGGATGATTTGCAGGTTTTTATTAACCGGCTGGGTGAGCAGAAAGAGGGTCTGTCTGAAACCCTGTCCAGCCATTTATGGTTGGGCGAATCATTTATGCAGCAGGCGGAAAGTAGTCTGTCAGAGACGATTGATAGTGCTTTGAAACTGCAGCAGCGCATGGAAAAAGTGATCAGTGGTTTTAAAAAGCTGCCGACACTTTAATCTTTCCTTTAATTTATGTCTAATCAACTTCAGGATCCGCTGCAGCAACTGGAACAGAAATTTCAGTCTCTGGATCAGCTGCCGGAAACCCTCTACGACATTATTGTTACTCACCCTCATGGAGAACTGAATCAGCGCATTAAAGGCATACTGCAATGGCGTAAAGCCTTATTACAAGGGCATCTTCCAAATCATAAATCCCTGGTCTGGCCGGAAGCCTCTATCAGGGAAATGGTTTTAAAACGTCTTGATGTGCTGGAAATTGTGCAATATTGTAAAAACCAGGAAACACTGACGGACTCTATTTTAGAAGATGTCTGTGAGGCTATCAGTACCGCAGAGCAGTGGCAGAAAATTGATCCGGGCTTTGATGACAAGCTGGCACGGCGGCATAAACACAATGATCGGGATTCGGCTTTTAAAGACGACGGTTTGAGTGACCATCCAGAAGACCCTTCTGAACAGAATACACAACCACAACCAAAGGATTCCAGTAGTGAGGAATCGGCTTCAGATACGCATAATATCCCGTCGGAAAGTCCGCAACAGGATTTATCTGAAAGCACAGACTCAGTTTATTCCCCTGATGGCTCTGAAGAAGGTGTAAACCTGGAAACAGCAAACAGTCCTTTTATACTGGATAATGATTCTATACTTGAGAAAAGCTGGCAGGAACTGGCTCAACAATGGCATAAACTGGAACCGGTATTTTCTGAACTGAGTGAAATGTTGGGGCGGGGCTGGGATCTGACTCAGGGGTTGCTGGCTTCTCAGCAGTGGCGGGATATTATCCGTTATCGTAAACTGGTTAAACAACTGCCCTGGCTGGAGCAGGTAGTGGCGGCGCTTGGACGGCTGCAGGAAAAAAATACTGAACAGGAACAGTCCACCATTGAACAGGTTTTTGAGCCGGTTAAACGAATGGTTGAACAGGAAATTAAAATTAAAACGCCTTATGCTGTTGCTGAAACTTCCGGTATTCGCCGCAGTGATGATATATCGCGTTTGCTGCCCTGTGAATTAATGCAGCTGGGGCATCCCCAGTTAAACTGTCTTTGGCATGCCAAACGCGCAGAGCATACCTTGCTGACTTACCAGGTAGAAGGTGTGTTGTCAGAGCATGAGCCTCTGGAAATGGAAACATTTGAAGAAGTTGAACACAGGCAGAATGAGACTGAATCAGGATTAGGGCCCATTCTGGTCTGTCTGGATGGGTCGGCTTCCATGCAGGGTGAAGCGGAAAATATTGCCAAGGCTCTGGTTCTGGAAGCGCTGAGAATAGCCTGGCAGGAAAACCGGGCCTGTTATGTCTACCTGTTCAGTGGTCTGGATCAGATTTTGCAGCATGAACTGGATTTAACTCAGGGTGGCCTGTCTCAGTTGCTGGAATTTTTAACACAGACCTTTCATGGTGGTACTGATGTGATCAAGCCTTTACTGACGGCCCTGAAAAAAACTCAGCAGCAGGGCTGGGAAAAAGCAGATGTTTTACTGGTTACTGATGGTCGTTTTCCTGTTACTGAAGAACATAAAAAGAGGTTGCAGGATTTTCGTAGTAAAGATATACGCCTGCATGGAATTTTAATTGGTCAATGGCAGGGGCGGGCTATGCAGGAAATCTGTCATTATTTTCACAGAGTTTAAAAGTCCCTCACTCTAACCCGCCCCCAGAGGGAGAGGGAATACCTTTTTTATCAGGTATTGATATATTTAAAAGGTTGATCCGGTAGCTTCTTTAATGGTTTTGAAACAGCATATCCCTGTACATAATCCACTCCCATCTGCTTTAGCATCTCAATAATGTCACTGGATTCAACACATTCAGCTACGGTTTTCATATTCATAATCTTACCGATATTGTGGATGGATTCAACCAGAGCCCTATCAATTGGGTCATGAGGTATGTTTTTTACAAAGGCGCCGTCAATTTTTAATATATCAACCGGCAGGTTTTTCAGATAACAGAAAGATGACAGGCCGCTGCCAAAATCATCCAGGGAAAACTGGCAGCCAAGGGCCTTTATTTTCTTCATAAGTGCTATGGCAACATCCATTGATGCAATGACTTCAGTTTCGGTAATTTCAAAGCAGATCTGCTGAGGTTTCAGTTTAAAGGTATTAATCTGTTTCTGTATGTAATCAGGCAGTGTATCACTGCTCATAGAGCGTCCGGATATATTGATTGAGAGTTTACTATCATGGACATGAGCTTTATTTTCAGAAAATATCCGTATGGCATTTTTAATTACCCAGCGATCCAGTAACTGCATTTTTCCAAAACGTTCTGCTGCCGGTAAAAACTTATCAGGGGTATGTACAGTACCGTCATTATCAATATATCTGAGCAGCACCTCATAATAAGCTTCTGAAGATGTTGAACCTTCCTTAAGAGAAACAATAGGCTGAAAATAAAGCTGAAAATTTTGTGTGTCTGGGGTTTCTGTTAACTCACTGAACCAGTGAAAATAATTGTGCTGTTTAATCAGGTTTTCATCGTTTTCATTAAAAACATGCACCAGATTACGGCCGTTTTCTTTAGCAATATAACAGGCGGCATCCGCTGAACTGAATGCCTGCTGTATGTCACTTGTGTTATGAGTAATGGCTGTAATACCAATAGAAATACCAATGGAAAATTTTTTATCCTCCCATAAAAACTGGAAATTTAATATCTTTTCCCTAATTTCCTCGGCAGCAAGCACAGCCTGATCAATATCGCAGTTTTCCAGGAGCACTCCAAATTCATCACCCCCAAGCCGGGCCAGGGTATCGTGTCTGCGTATGCAGCAGTAGATAAGTTCCGGTATTTTCTGTAATAAGCGGTCTCCGGCAAGGTGCCCGCAACTGTCATTGATAATTTTAAACTGATCCAGATCCATAAATAATAAAGCATGCTGACTATTATCAACCTTGCTGTGCTGCAATGCCGTCTGAACCCGGTTTTCAAATTCATAACGGTTGACCAGGCCAGTAAGATCATCGTGTGTCGCCTGGTAAGTAATTTTCTGGTTGACTTTATGGACATTGCGAATGACCAGCCAGATAATGGTTATACATAAAAACACCGAGGCAATGGTGAGAGTGTAAAATATATAGCTGGTGTTTTGGTAATGTTTATGAGCACTTAGATTAGCTCGCATGGAAACCTGATTTTCCATTTCAACCAGTTTATCCAGTACCGCAAGAGTTGCCTTTTGAAGTGTTTTGGAATCTCTTAGAAAATACCGGGTATCTTCAAGATTTTTATTATGCAGTAAATTCTCAGCAGCCATATCATTAATAGGCTGAGCAACAGCGGTAATACGGTCAAGCTGCTTGATTGCGGAACGCTCAGTATCATTTAAGAATGTTTTTAGTAGCTTTCTGCGAGCTTCCTTATAAACACCTGCATAATCCAGAAATTGCATATAGATTTCATCCCGATCAAAAACATCTTCGGTTAACTGCATTTTATACATCAGGTTTTCACGAAGACGGATGGCATCACGCATGGTGTTGGCCATCTGTATTTTTACATTAGTGTCGGTAATGAGTCGGGATAATACCTGATTATTCTGTCTCATCTGGTGCTGAGAAATAAAGACCAGAATAAACATCAATATTAAAATGGTGGTGAAGCCAAGAATAACCAGCTTTATGGAATTGTCTTTCATATACTTAAAATTATTTTTATAGTAATTTTAAGTATAGGATAAGTTTTGGGAATTTAACAAAATTTCCTCTCCGATAGGAGAGGAAACAGGGGTTATAGTTTCATATTTCTTAAACGAAGTGAATTTACGATTACAGATACTGAGCTGAAGCTCATGGCGGCGGCGGCAATAATCGGTGATAATAAAATCCCGAAAAACGGATAAAGCACACCGGCTGCCACAGGAACACCCAGAGAGTTATAGATAAAGGCAAAGAACAGGTTCTGGCGGATATTACTCATTACCGCATGGCTCAGACGTCTGGCCCGGACAATACCGTTTAAATCACCCTTAATTAAGGTTACTCCGGCACTTTCCATGGCAACATCGGTTCCAGTGCCCATAGCGATTCCGACATGGGCCTGTGCCAGAGCAGGTGCATCATTAATGCCGTCACCGGCCATGGCAACAATTTTGCCTTCAGACTGTAACTGTTTAACCACTGCCGCTTTCTGATCGGGCAGTACCTCAGCCTCAACACGATCAATATTCAGCTGACTGGCGACAGCTTCAGCCGTTTTTCGGCTGTCGCCGGTTAACATAACCACATCCACTCCGGCCTTGTGCAGATCACTGATTGCCTGTGCCGTTGTCTCTTTAACCGGATCGGCCACGCCAATAATACCGGCTGCCTGACCATCAATGGCTACCAGCATAACAGTCTGCCCCATTTTCTGACCTTCATGAGCCTGCTCAATTAAATTTTCAGGTGCAATGCCTAAACTGGTAAACAGTTTTTCATTGCCCAGGGCAACAGAATGACCATTGACCTGACCAGTCACACCTTTTCCAGTTATGGATTCAAAGTTTTCAGTAGCAAATAACTGCAGACCAATTTCTTCTGCTCCCTTCACGATGGCTTCAGCCAGGGGATGTTCACTGGCCCGCTCCAGGCTAGCCACCAGGCTGAGCATATCATCAGGATCAAAGTCTTTTTGCGTGTTTACGGAAACCAGTTTTGGTTTTCCTTCGGTTAGTGTGCCGGTTTTATCAACTACCAGAACATTAACTTTTTCCATGGTTTCCAGGGCTTCGGCGTTTTTAATTAAAACACCCATAGTGGCACCTTTACCGGTACCCACCATAATGGACATGGGAGTAGCCAGTCCCAGAGCACAGGGGCAGGCAATGATTAATACAGCTACTGCATTAATAATTGCATGAGCCAGCCGGGGTTCCGGACCCCAGAAGCCCCATACAATCATGGTCAGTACGGCGACCAGAACGACGACTGGGACAAAATAACCGGCGACAATATCGGCCAGCTTCTGAATGGGGGCTCTGGAACGCTGAGCCTCGCTGACCATTTTTACAATCTGTGAAAGCAGGGTGTCCGAGCCGATTTTTTCAGCTTTAATGACAATGCTGCCGGTGCCATTGACGGTTGCACCAATTACTTTGTCATTAGTATTTTTTTCAACCGGGATAGGTTCACCGGTTACCATGGATTCATCAACTGAGCTGTTGCCCTCAATCACCATTCCGTCAACAGGAATTTTTTCTCCGGGACGGACTCTTAAGGTGTCACCTACCTTAACCTGTTCCAGTGGAATATCTTCTTCGCTGCCGTCTGCTCTAACTATCCTTGCGGTATTGGGAGCAAGCCCCAGAAGCATTTTTATGGCATCGTTAGTCTGACTGCGGGCACGCAGCTCCAGCACCTGCCCAAGCAGTACCAGGGCGGTAATGACAGCGGCAGCTTCAAAATAAACATCAACCAGGCCGCCTTCCATCTGCATAACAGGCGGGAAAATGGAGGGAAATAACAGGGCAATGGTACTATAGGTCCAGGCAACTGAAACGCCCAGGCCAATTAAGGTAAACATATTCAGGTTGCGTGTTATAACAGACTGAACAGCTCTGACGTAAAAAGGCCAGCCACCCCAGATCACTACCGGTGTAGCCAGGATAAATTCAATCCATTGCACCATTTGCATGGACAGACCAGAAGGTAATAAAGAAGGGGCAAGATCAGCCACCATGGCCAGAATAAAAACCGGAATAGCCAGAATGGTGCTGTATTTAAAGCGCCGTGTCATATCCTCAAGTTCTTCATTTTTTTCTTCATTGCCAGCGGCAACTGTCATTGGCTCCAGAGCCATACCGCATTTAGGGCAACTGCCTGGGTGATCCTGTACTATTTCCGGATGCATGGGGCAGGTGTATTTTGTCTGACTGGATGGTGCTTCACCCACATGATCCAGTGCCATGCCGCATTTTGGGCAGTTTCCGGGTTTATCTTCATGAATTTCCGGGTGCATTGGGCAGGTATAAAAAGATTCTGAAGAATGAGATGGATTTGATGAAGCATGGGTATGAGTAGTATGTGAGTGATGATGATGTTCATTATCCATCTCATCATCTTTAATGTACTTTTCCGGTTCAGCTTTAAATTTACCGAGACAACCAGAACTGCAAAAAAAGTATTCCTGATTGTGGTAATGTAAATGATGTTCACTGTCTTTAGTAACATTCATACCACAAACCGGATCTGATAGTGATTGTTCTGTTTTTTTATGTTCATGACAATGAAGTTCATTATCTTTAATGTATTTTTCCGGTTCAGCTTTAAATTTACCAAGGCAACCAGAACTGCAGAAAAAGTAATCCTGATTGTGGTAATGCAAATGATGTTCACTGTCTTCAGTAACGTTCATACCGCAAACCGGATCTGATAGTAATTGTTCTGTTTTTTTATGTTCCATTTTACTTCCTTTTATTCTCTGCCTGTCACGGGTTTATGCGTAAGAAATGTTGTCTTCTATAAAGTTTTCTTCCAGTTCAATTCCACTGTCTGAGGTTGGAAACCTTAAATCATTGTAGTGACTGATATCCAGCAGCAGAAAGTCTGCGATATAATGGTAAGGGGAAAAAGAACCAAAGCGGGTTTCGGTATCAAGAGAATTTATAGCCTCTCTGGCCAGCTCAGATATGGTCTGTTCGTCTTTATCGGTTCTGATAATAAACATTCTTTTATCAATATGAAAACCATACAGTTTCATAACACGGGAGATTTTATGCCAGGCTTTGTGGCACTCACTGGATGGGAGATGCGCATAATCAAGGTTAATAATAACCCCGTATGTTTTGCATAAGCTGTTCATAATAAAACTCCTGTTTATCAGAAACTCAATAATAAAAAATAACAAAGAGCATCGAGCATCTGTTTACGTTAAATTTATTATAAAACAGTCACTATAACCTTAACCTTTCCTGAACATTAAATTTTTGTCATCTTATTCATGTTTGCAGCGCGTTAAACTGAACAGGTCTTTAAGGTTGTTGGTACGGTAAAGAAAATAAAGGATAATCAAAAAGGGCAGTAACAGAACCAGACCAGCCGTCATCATACCGGATAACATTTCAGTGAAGTTAGTTTCAGCCATATTTTTGCCCACATGGGCGAGAAAAAAACTGGTGGGTATAATCCCAATCAGTGTAGCCAGGGAAAAGCGCCATAATTTTAATGGTGTTAGTCCCATGGCATAACTGACAATATCATAAGGGATAACAGGAATAAAACGGGAAACTAAAAGTCCCCACATCAGCCAGGACTGAGATTTTTCCTGCGCTGTTTCCTGTTTTATATTTATCCTGTGACCGGATAAACGGCAAATAATATCAGCACCTAACATCCGGGTAATCAGAAAAGCAATGATAGCACCCAGCCAGGCTCCAGTAATAATATAAATGGTTCCCCAGGTATGCCCATATACTGCGCCGGAAGCCAGAGCAACTGCCGCACTGGGCAGTAATTTAAATAAAATGGCAAAGGTCATCAAACCAATTGTCAGACCAATTCCCCAGGGGCCAATGGACAATAAATAGTCCTTAAACCGGCTGGTATCGGATATTAAATCAATAAAGCCTGTGTTTTTTAAGGCCAGATAAATCAGAATAAAAAAGATGATCAGGCTAAACAAACCGATTAGGCGTTTTGAGCACAAGATTTTCAACGGGTATAAGCCCCAAATGTGTTAATGTCGGGCTTATTGTAAAACAAATATAAAACGAAAGGGGAATGGCCAACATTAAATAAATTTAATGTTGGCTGGTCTTGAATCTGGTTACCATGCTCTCATATGGTAACCAGAAGAAAAAGCAATATTTACCTTAACAGATGCCATAAAAACAGAATAAGACCGACAATAATACTGACTTCTATAATAATCCAGAGCATTTAATAGTCGCTTCCAGTTAGCATATTCCCTCTCCCTATGGGAGAGGGCCAGGGTGAGTGTATCTCTTTACTGAACATCCCTGACTAATACAAATGCACCCCGGATATCACCCTTATGATATCCGCGAGCCTTATCATTTGGATACAGTTCTGATAACTTAGCTTCAACTGCAGGCAGAACTTTTTCACCGTGACAGTTTAAACAGACCTGGCCAGTACCGATGGCTTTCATATAACGAAACTGCTTTTTACCATCCACTTCAACAATTTCACTGTATTCCATTTTCTTAGGTGACTCACCTTTGGCCTTACGGGCTTCAAAGTCCTCCAGTACTTTTTTCTGCCATTCGGTAGGGGCATTTTTGTCATTACGGGTTTTTAATGAGGTTCTGCTTAACTGGACACCATGTTCCTTGCTGACTGCTTCGGTAATTTTTAAGGCCTTAGTATTACAAACCTCAATGCCATTAGCCGGCCCGCCTTTTTTAATGGCTGCTTTTAATTCACCTTTAAGGCTTTTGCCAAAAGCCTTAACAGTCTGGCGGCTTTCCTGAATTAACTGTTCCTTGTCCTGAGCCATTGTAAAAGTAGAAGAGAAAATTAATATTGAAGCCAGTAAAGACAGAGTAAGTTTTTTCATTGATTAAACCTCGTTTAAAATTAATTTAAATACTAAGTAATACCCTGTATTGTGGTAATTTTACTATTTAAGTGATGTGATATGGGTTACAGAAAATAGAATAAATTAAAAGTAATGGCTGAAACAGGATATGGGCTGATATCCTGGAAGAAAATTAAGGAAAGAAATGCAGGCGCAATACCGGGCTCTGTCGGGAACCCGGCTTGTTAAATAATCAGAGCATAGAAACCCAGATTAATGTCGCCAGTGTAATAAAAGATACCACTGCAATGGCTGCAGCAGTACAGTTAACACAAAATTTTCCAATGGTAGTCATATTCGTATCCCCACTTATATTTATTTATAAAAAGTTTAATGCAGATGAACTAACCTGAAACTGAATTAGTATTATTATTGCTGAGTTGGAGAGTAATCTTTATATTCCATGATTTTCTCAAAAACAGCTGTTTCATTCAGGTAACTATTATAATAACAAGCAATTAAACCTTAAATCATTAGGGTTATTACTAATTTTTATAATCATAATATATTTCTAATATATTGAATTACTTAAAAACAGCCTAAAACCTGTTACCTACTACTCCATCTGTTGAATTCCGTCCAGATACCAGGTGGGACTGGTGCTGTCGGCAGAGCGGATAAAATGCCAGAGCTCCTTAACCTGATTGGCCCGGCCCTGCTGACCATTGCTGTCTGTTTCACTTAATACGGCATCAAACAGTACCGCGGCTTCTGAATGATCAGTCAGTTCATTAAAATCAATTAACTGGGCATCCAGCTTCAATATGCGGGTATTTCCCTGGGTGGGTTCCTGGGCATACTGGCGGCTGATTTCAGCAAAAACACTGTCGGTGGTCAAATTTTTTATGGAGTCCAGATCACCTGTATCCCAGGCTTCCTGTAGCATGGTATAGGCAGAACGGGCACCGGACAGGAACTCTTCCTGATCAAACCAGTCCGGTAGGATAACCGTCTGGGCATCGACAGAGGAATCCTGATTGTTATGAGAATGGTCTGAGGAATTCATACCAAACTGTTCGGCAAAACTTTTCGTAAAACCGGCATCTTCCCTGTGCATGGTATTTAAACGGGGAGCTTCAGGTTGATTGTCTGTAGTGCTGTTTACCGTACTGCTTGTCGTACTTTGGCCAAAATCATAAGCGCCGGCCGTAGCGGTCTGCTGACGAGGGATAGGTTTTTTGCGGTTCATTAGCCACATGACCAGCAGGATAACACCGCCAATCATAAGAAAATCAAAGAAATTAAAACCTTCAAAAGCACCACCAAAAAACAGGGCACCTAACAGGCCGCCCAGTGCCAGACCGCCTAACATACCCATTAAACCGCCTCGTTGAGTGAGCTGTTGTTTACGCTGCTGATTTGCTGCCGCTGCTTTTTGTTGGGAAAATGACTTTTGCTGAAAGCTCTTCTGTTTATAAGTAGAGCTATAGGATTTTTTCCCACCAAAGGAAAAACCACCGCCAAAGCGTTTGGCTTCAGCCGTGCTGAGTACAAAAAGTGTCAGGGTAAAAATACTGATAAAGGTGATAATTAACTTGTTATTCATTTGTGTTCCATTGTTTGCTTCGATGATGACTGTTTTTCATTGTCAGCCTGGTAGGGTATTTTATTAAATACACCAATAAGTTGTTCGTTTTGTTTCAACTCAGCCTTTCCTGTTGGACTGACAAAAAACTGATAAGTTTCCTTAATATCGGTATTGTCCGACTGTACACACTGAAACTGCAGACTGTGCTCACCAATAGCAGCCCAGAAGCAGCGTCGAATGGAATCCTCACGCCCCGGTGTAAAAAAATCCGCAGTGCCTTCAAAAACCACATTAATTCGGGATATTTTCAGGGCATTTTCACCATCCGCCTGCCAGTTACCAGCACCGGGATGGGGGGAGCAGGCCGTCAGAGCTAATAAAAGCCCCACAGGAACAATAAATAACAGTAATCTAAACCTATACGCTAAAAGCATTATTCACCTTTAATAGAATTGAAATAAGAGTTGATAAATAAACAGTTAAATCAGAACAGCAAATTATAACTTACCTGATTATAAATTACCTCCGGTAGCCGGGCTCCTGCATTTCTTATTTATCGGTGTTCTGTTAAAATCTCGCTTTTATTAAAGCAATCAGCAGAATTTCATGGCCAGACGACGTCGTAAAGCAAAACTTCCTCAGGAACCCGTATTAGTGACCATTGAATCGGTCAGTCATGACGGTAGAGGTGTCTGTCATATTGATGATTTAACAGTATTTATTGACGGGGCTCTGGAAGGGGAAGAGCTGACCTTTATTTATACCGGCAAGCGCAAAAATATTGCTGAGGGCTGGGTGCATGAAATTATTAAAGCATCGCCATTAAGGGTAGAACCTGAGTGTGAGCATTTTTCCGTTTGCGGTGGCTGTAGCCTGCAGCATCTTGCGGCGGATCAGCAGATTATCCTGAAACAGAATGTGCTTCTGGAAAACCTGAAACGTATTGGTAAAAGTGAACCACAAAGTGTGCTTGAGCCCCTCACCGGCCCTCATTGGGGTTACCGCAGAAAAGCCCGTCTGGGTGTACGTTTTGTGGTTAAAAAGGACAAAATGCTGGTCGGGTTCAGGGAAAAACACAGTAATTTTCTGGCTGAGCTGGACAGCTGTAAAGTGCTTTATCCTGATGTCGGGATGCATCTTAAGGAATTATCAGAGCTACTGCGTTCCTTATCCATTTATCAGAAAATACCACAGATTGAAGTGGCTTATGGCGATGAGCAGGGCGCTTTTATTGTCCGGCACCTGGAAGAATTTAATGAAGAGGACCGGCAAAAACTTAAAGATTATGCCCGTACTATGAACCTGCATCTTTATCTGCAGCCTAAAGGTCCGGATTCCATTACCCGGCTGTGGCCTGAAAATGAGGCTGATTTTAAGCCCTTACAGTACCGCCTGCCTGAGCATAATATCGTACATGAATTCCGGCCTACGGATTTTACTCAGGTTAATATGGATATTAACCGTAAAATGATTAACCTTGCCCTGGAATTACTGGCGCCGGAGCCGGATGATAAGGTGCTGGATCTGTTTTGCGGACTGGGGAATTTTACTCTGCCGCTGGCTCGTAAAGTTAAACAGGTTACCGGTGTTGAGGGCAGTGCTGAACTGGTGGTTCGAGCAAAAGAAAATGCCCTTAAAAACGGCATAGAGAATGCTGACTTTTATGCGGCCGATCTGTTTAAGGAAGTCTCAGGTATGCAGTGGGCAAAACAGCAATACGATCGCATTCTGCTGGATCCGGCGCGCAGTGGTGCGAGGGAAATTATTGAATATCTGCCGAAACTGGGTGCCCATACGGTGGTTTATGTCTCCTGCAACCCTGCAACCCTGGCAAGGGATACTGAAATTATGGTGCACCAGAACGGTTATAAGCTGGTAAAAGCCGGGGTTATGGATATGTTCCCTCATACGGCTCATGTGGAATCCATAGCGCTTTTTGAAAAATGAACCTGGACAGGCTGTTAAAATGGATTTTTGTGCTTTTTATAAGCTCACAGGCCATCATTTTATCATCCTGTAATAAGGCTTCACCTGATAATTATAAT
>JALTKC010000333.1 GCA_027076245.1 Gammaproteobacteria bacterium | reverse complement strand
AGCACCCACATCACCCATAAAAACCTGGGCAGGGTAGGTGTTAAACCATAAAAAGCCCAGACCGGCGCCTACAAATGCCGCACAGATCACGACAATTTCTCCAACACCGTGAATATAGGGAATGCCCAGATATTCAGCAAAGTTATAGTGCCCGGTCAGATAGGCAAAGACCCCAAAAGCACCGGCCACCATTACCGTCGGCATAATGGCCAGTCCATCCAGACCGTCCGTCAGGTTGACGGCATTACTGCTGCCAACAATCACCAGATAGGTCAGTAAAATATAAAAGGGACCCAGGTCAATAAAAACATCTTTCATAAAGGGAATAAGCAGTTGGGTTTCCTGTACAGTCTGGGCACTCATATATAAATACATCGCCGCACCAAAACCAATGATGCTCTGCCAGAAATATTTATAGCGGGCAATCAGTCCACGGGTATCTTTATGAACAATTTTTTTATAATCATCAATCCAGCCGACAACACCGAACAGCAGGGTTACAACCAGCACGACCCAGACATAACGATTACTTAAATCCCCCCACAATAAGGTACTGACCGCAATGGCCACTAGTATTAAAGCCCCGCCCATGGTTGGCGTTCCGGCTTTACTGAAATGGCTTTCCGGGCCATCATCACGAATGGTCTGGCCAATCTGCCGGACACTAAGCTTTTTAATCATCATGGGACCTACCAGCAGAGCAATGCTGAGCGCAGTCAGGATCCCCAGGATGGCGCGCATGGTCAGATAGGAAAACACATTAAATGCGCTATAGTATTGAGACAGATATTCCGCTAAAGCCAGCAACATTATTGAGTACCTTCTTTATGATCTATGTCTGATTCTGCTTTTAATTGAGCATTCATTTCTAACGCAGCCACTATCTCTTCCATTTTCATGGTTCTGGAACCTTTTATTAATATCACATGTTCTGATTGCAGAACTTTTTTTAACTCATTAATAAGCTCATTTCGATCGGTAAAATGATTTGCCTGCGGTGCATCCGCACCTGCATCAATAAACCCCTTATGAGTCATTTCAGTCAGGTTTCCAAGACTAAACAGACGATTAATACCCAGCCTGAATGCATCCTTTCCCAGTTCATAATGCAGAGCTTCAGCTTCCGCCCCCAGTTCGCCCATATCACCTAAGACCAGAACATGCTTTCCCTTAATCTGTTTAATGGCTTCAATACCTGCCCGAACTGATCCGGGATTAGCATTATAGGTATCATCAAACAGACGTGATGAATTTAGACCGGTTTTCTGTTCCAGCCGACCTGAAACATTGGTAAAACTTTCCAGACCATTTTTAACAGCCTGCAGGGATACGCCTATCGCCAGACTAACCGCCGTTGCCGCCAGTGCGTTACAGACGTTATGCATACCGGGCTGCGGCAAAACAACAGTCAACGAACCCTGAGGGGTATTTATCACAATCCGCTGTCCGGTTATTGTTTCCTGCTGAGCCTCAGATACCTGAGCAGAAATTTCCGCTGAATGATTTAAGCCAAAACGAACCTGTTTAAGCGACTTGTCAATTTTGTTACAGATGTCTTCCCAGTAAGAGGCATAGGCATCATCCGCATTAATGACTGCAGTACCACCCTGTTCGATACCACTGTATATTTCACCCTTGGCCTGAGCCACGCCATCAAGAGAACCAAAACCTTCAATATGTGCTGGTCCTGCATTGGTGATCACTGCGACATCCGGCTGAACAATATCTACCAGTTGTTTAATTTCACCTATATGGTTCGCACCCATTTCTATTACCGCTGCTTTATGGGATGTATTTAAACGCAGTAGAGTCAGTGGAACACCAATATCATTATTGAGGTTACCCTGTGTCGCCAGAATACATGACTGATCACCTTCACAAAAAGCGGCCTGTAAAATTGCAGCGGTCATCTCCTTGACCGTGGTTTTACCGCAGCTCCCGGTAATGGCAATAATGGGCAGCGTAAAGGCTGAACTCCATAGTGACGCAATATCACCCAGGGCTATTCGGCTGTCTGTCACAATAATCTGCGACAGAGTACTATCCACCGGTCTTTCAACCACCAGACCACAGGCCCCCCTGTCTTCTGCCTGCTGTATATAATCATGGGCATCAAAATTGTCACCTTTAATGGCCACAAATAAATCACCAGCCTCCAGGGTTCGGGTATTAATACTGACCTGAGAAAACTCACAGT
Source organism: Gammaproteobacteria bacterium (assembly GCA_027076245.1). Taxonomy (GTDB): domain Bacteria; phylum Pseudomonadota; class Gammaproteobacteria; order GRL18; family GRL18; genus JANELJ01. The sequence continues at coordinate 2,187 of JALTKC010000333.1, read as the reverse complement.
CTTCCCCAATTAAATCCACATTCAGTACGGAGGCTACCTGTGCCAGACTTAAATGCATATTGAGGTCATCCTTTACGTCCTGACTCATTGTGCCCCCTCCCTGTCCTTATGATAAAACTGCACTACACAGTCTCTGTCACTAAAGGGGAACCGGGTACCATTTATTTCCTGATAAGTTTCATGCCCTTTTCCGGCAATTAAAACACTGTCCTGTGAACCGGCAGCTTTTAATACCCTGGCTATGGCCTGGGCCCGATCCGTTTCAGTCCATACCTTCTGAGTATTTTTTAAGCCGCTGCTTATGTCCTTAATGATTTGCTCCGGATCTTCACTGCGAGGATTATCTGAAGTGATCATTAGTTGATCAGCCTGTTCTTCTGCAGCCTGAGCCATTAAAGGGCGCTTACCCTGATCCCGGTCACCGCCACAGCCGAAGACACAATATAATTTACCCTCTTTGCTGGTATGGGCTCTTACTGCCTGTATAGCCTTGGCCAACGCATCCGGAGTGTGGGCATAGTCAATAATAATTAAGGGTTGCTGTGTCTGCCCGGCAATAGTAATTCTTTCCATCCGTCCGGGAATGGTCTGTAAATTATTAACGGCATTAATAATATCTTTTAGCGGGTAGCCCTGCACAGCCAGTACCGCAAGTGCCGCCAGTATATTGTCAATATTAAACTCACCAATTAAAGGCGTGCTGACCGGCCAGCTCTGTTGGTTATGCTGTAACTTAAAATGAATACCTTTATTGTCCAGCCTGATGTCCGACACAGAGTAATCAGCTGAGCTGTTCTGTCTGGCATAAGTAACAGGCGCTGCCTGCTGATTCAGTTCGGTGCGGATCTGTTCTGAAAACGCATCATCCAGATTCAGTACAATGTTTTTCAAACCTGGTGTTAAAAACAGTTTCAGTTTTTCTGCCGCATAACTCTGCATGTCACCATGATAATCCAGGTGATCACGGGACAGATTAGTCAGTACTGCCGTATCAAATTCCACTCCATTTACCCGGCCCTGAGACAGAGCATGGGAAGAAACTTCCATAATCACAGTTTGAATACCCTGATCACGATAATCGGCCATTAACTGTTGTACCGTTACTGCATCTGGCGTGGTATGCGTACTTTGCTGCAGCTGACCATAACGGCCGTTACCCAAGGTGCCAATCAGGGTGGTGCAGTCTTCCGTATTATTCTGCTCTGCCAGCAAGCCTGTCAGACGGGCAATAAAATGAGCTATTGAGGTTTTGCCATTAGTACCGGTAATACCGATGACCTGCATTTCCCGGGTCGGATGCTGATAGAAACGTGCGGCTATATAACCGCTTTTTTCCAGTAAACCTTCAACTTTGATCAGCGGTACATCCGGCTTATCTTGCAGGGCACAAACTTCAGGCATTTCCTGTAATTCAGCGGTAGGTTCCCAGGCCACACAGGTAGCACCCCGGTTAATGGCCTGTCCCGCATAAGCAATACCATGATGCGGGGTCTGTGAGGGTTTTCCTACACCCGCACAGGCCAGAAACAAAAACTCTTCATGTACTTTATTACTATTAAGCGATAAGCCTTTGAAAGTTAGTTCGGTATTTTTGACCCCACTAAGATCACAAAAACCATCTAAGAGACTCTGTAGATGGTTTGTGGGGTAAGTGCTTTTTACCGGTTGCACCGGTAAGGCAGCCTGACGGGTTATGGGCAGTTGTCCGTTCATATCTGCCTCCCGAAACTCTGTTCTATCTGGGAGGCCACATCGGGATGACTGATGTCATCCGGGTCGATATTAAGCAGCCTGAGTGCTCCGGACATCACTTCTGAAAAAGCCGGAGCGGCCACCAGACCGCCATAATAGACACCATTGCCGGGTTCATCAATCATAACCACAATGGCCAGTTTGGGATCAGAGGCAGGTGCAAATCCGGCAAACACTGCCGCGTATTTCTTTTTGGTATATCCTCCGCTTTTTGAGGCTTTTTTAACGGTACCGGTTTTACCCGCTACTTTATAGCCACGCACAGCGGCTTTAGGTGCAGTACCACTGTCACTGACTACGGCCTGCATCATCTGGCTGACCTGTTTCAGGGAACGTTCAGACAGGCGCACACGCTGGTTCAGAGCAAGCTCTGCTCCGCTACTTCCATTATCTGAATGGTCTGTCTGTTGATACAAAAAAGTCACGGGTTGTTTT
>JALTKC010000332.1 GCA_027076245.1 Gammaproteobacteria bacterium | reverse complement strand
AGTTATTATCCAGACGATGGGCCAGAGTGTTAAGTAAGTGAGATTTACCCATACCCTGTGCCCCAATAATAACCTGTACATTGCTGGAAAACTCTATCTGATGTTCAGTCGCTTCCAGGATCTGAGCCCGATTTTGATCGGCATAATAATAACGATAGTCGTTATTTTTTTTAAAAGGATTGTCTTTCAGACCAAGGTTATCCAGATACGGCACAGGGTAACTCCATGTAGGGTTAAAAGCGTTCAGCGTTCAGCGTTCAGCGTTCAGCGTTCAGCGTTCAGCGTTCAGCGTTCAGCGTTCAGCGTTCAGCGTTCAATTATTATGGTATTTTTTCAGGCTGTAGCAAAGGCTTTTATTGTTTTGTTTAGTTTTTCTATATCAAAATCGGCGGTAATAAAGCTTTGTCCCAGTGCTTTTATTAATACCAGGTGTAATTGTCCATCCAGTACTTTTTTGTCGCCGGCCATCAGACTGAGAAGTTGTTCTGATGTAATACGGGCATCAGTATTTGTTGGAATACTGACTGGAAGCTTAGCCTGTTTAATCAGGGTACTTATTTGCTGCTGTATATCGTCGTTTATCCAGCCGTGTCTGACGGATAAATCGGCGGCCATTACCATGCCAATCGCTACTGCTTCCCCGTGTAAACAGTTGCCGTATCCCAGTGCCGTTTCTATTGCGTGACCAAAGGTATGGCCAAGGTTTAGCAGGGCCCTTTGTCCAGCTTCTTTTTCATCCGCTGCGACAATATCAGCCTTATCCTGACAGGAAAACTCAATGGCATGAGCCAGAGCGTCCGGTTCCCTCTGTACCAGTTGTGACATATTGTCAGACAACCAGTCAAAAAACTCACGACTGTTAATAAGGGCATATTTAATCACTTCTGCCAGTCCGGCGCTGAGCTGCCTTTTATCTAAAGTGTTCAAAGTATTAGTATCAGCAATGACGCACTGGGGCTGGTGAAATGCACCTATCATGTTCTTGCCCAGAGGATGGTTTACACCGGTTTTCCCCCCCACAGATGAGTCCACCTGAGCCAGTAAAGTGGTAGGGATCTGGATAAAATTGACACCACGTCGGTAAATCGCCGCAGCAAACCCCGTCATATCGCCAATGACTCCGCCACCTAGCGCAATCAGGGTGACCCGACGATCAAACTGCTTTTCCATAAGCCGGTCAATAATGGGCATAATCCCTTCCCAGGTTTTATAAACTTCACCATCAGGCAGTATCACCGTTTCACACTGATAGTCAGTCAGACCGCTAAGTGTTTTTTCCAGATACAACGGCGCTACTGTTTCATTAGTAACAATAACAACCTGCTTACCGGCTATATAGGGTGATAACAAGGCCGGATCACCAAGAATATCCTGCCCGATAAAAATAGGATAACTGCGTTCACCTAAATCAACATTTAACGTAATCATAAAAAACAGAGCGTTCAGCGTTCAGCATTCAGCGTTCAGATAATAAATCTCAGCGCTCAACGCTCAACGCTCAGCGCTGATCAACTCCTCTAAGCGTTTTACGGCGGTATGGACCGTCATTTTATTGGTTTCAAGTATTATATCAGCTAATTGTCGATAAATGGGATCGCGTTCGTTTAGTATATTTTGCAGTGTTTCACGCGGGTTATCGGTCTGCAGCAGGGGACGGTTTTTATCTTTAGAGGTGCGTTCAAGCAGATCGTCCAGACTGGCACAGAGATACACCACTGTCCCTGAGGCTTTTAGGGCTTTTTGATTAGCCTCTCTTAAAACAGCGCCACCGCCGGTCGCCAGTACAATTTTCTTTTTACTGGTCAGTTCTGCAATAATATCCTGTTCACGCTTACGAAATCCCTCTTCACCTTCCAGTTCAAAAATCAGGGGAATAGATGCGCCTGTTCTTTGCTCAATTTCCCGATCACTGTCATAAAAATCAAAATTAAATACACGGGCAATCTGCCGACCTATGGTGGTTTTACCGGCTCCCATAGGGCCAATTAAAATAATATTCTGATTCAGGCTGGTGCCCATATAGACAAGTATCCCAAATAACGGCTAAAAGTTTGGGTTAATATGACAAAACACAGGTGGTTTTTCAAGTGATTAATGGGGGTTTATAAATTTTATAAGAGTAGAAACAAAAACAGGCTGGTTTATCCCCAGATAAACCAGCCTGTTTACAAATATGCAGAGATAAAATATCTATCTGACTGTCAGATTTTCATTCATAATTTTAGGCGTGATAAAGATCAGCAGTTCTTTTTTATCATCCGCAGTAGAATTCACTCTAAAGGCTGCTCCAATCACGGGTATGTCTCCTAGTATTGGAACTGAATCCTTCGTCCTAGATTTATTATGTTCAAAAATACCACCTAATACAACCGTATCACCATTACTCACTAAAACACTTGTCTTTACTTCTCTTTTGTTAATAATAATCTGTCCATCATCAGTTGTTCCTCCATTTGTATCTTTTTTAATGTTTAGATCCATATTAACTTTATCTCCCGGAATAATTAATGGTGTTACGTCTAAACTTAACACTGCTTCCTCAAATTGAGTCTGAGTTCCATTTTGGCTGGTAGTTTTATAGGGAATTTTATCACCTGCCTTTATTGTGGCTTTTTGACCATTTGTAGTTACCACTCTGGGGCTTGAAATTATCTCACTGAAACCTTCAGTCTGTGATGCAGAAATTTCCAGATCTACGAGGTAACTACTATTCAGTAAAGCAAAGGTAACACCCAGTAAATTTTTCTGAGGGGCTCCTAAATCAACACCGCCCGCTGTAGTTTGCACTGTATCATTGGTACCAGGAGTCAAGTTTCCTCGATCTTTAATATTCCCCTGGCCATCCTTTTTAGCAAAGTTCCAACTTAAGCCCATATCTTTTTCAAAACTGTCACTTGCTGCAACAATACGGGCATCAATCAAGACCTGCTTAGTCGGTGTATCAATTTCCGCTATTAGTTTTCTTAATTGCTCAATATTACGGGCAGTATCTCGAATAATCAGCTTGTTGGTGCGATCATCTGACATAACCGTACCACGAGATGAAAAATAAGAGGCACCTTTCGGATCATCTGGATTATCGGGATTAACAGTATCAGTATTATAGGAAGAAGTACCTCCACGGCTACCTCGGCCACTTCTACCCCGAACACCATATAGTGCCTGTTGCCGTGATTTTATAAGTAATTTTTCCACTGTTGAAGCGGTTACAAATTGCAGTTCTATGGTTTCAGTAACCAGCGGCATTAATTCTGCAATCTGCTTTTTAGCTTCCAGTTCCTGCTTTTCAATAGCAGCCAGTTCTTCTGCCGGAGCTACACGCATCACATTACCTTCTTCTCTCATGCCCAGACCTTTGGTTTTAAGAATAATGGCCAGTGCCTGATCCCAGGGAACATTTTTTAAGCGTAATGTAATACTGCCGGTAACTGTATCGCTGGTAACCATATTTTTACCGGTAAAATCAGCAATCAACTGCAATACTGCACGAACTTCAATATCCTGGAAATTAAGAGATAGACGCTCCCCTGTATAACCAAATTTAGCTTTGTCTTTCGCTTTTTTCTGAGCTTTTGTCAACTCTTTTACTTCAATAACAAAAGTATTACCGGCCTGGTAACCCAGATGATCAAATTCACCACGGGTATCAACAACCATTTTTATATTTTTACCTTTGGCAAAGGTATCAACAAAAGTAACAGGCGTTTTAAAATCAGTCACATCCAGTCGACGTTCAAGATTACCTGGAAGCCCGGTATCCTTAATATCTAAAATCAACCGGTTACCCTGCTGCTTTAAATTGACATTTTCAGGCTGTTTATTGAAATAAATAACCACATTTCCTTCACCTTCTTCTCCTAACCTGAAATCTATATTTTCTATAGCATTATGGCTTAAAGAAGCCGTAGATACTGAAACATTTGCTTCATCCAGAGTAACAATGACCTTATTTCCATCAACCGAGGTTGAATAATTGGTTAACGAGGTCAGATTTAATACCACGCGGGTGCGATTACCGGCTGAAACTGCAGTAATACTGCGTGCAAGCCCTATTCCAATGGTCTGACGCTTGTTTTTAAGTGCAACACCTGTATCAGGAAAATCCAGAGAGATTCTGGCGGGACTGTCTATAGTAAAGGAACCGGGTTCTACAGCGGTTTCAGAAAACTGCAGTGTTATCTGAATTTTATCTCCCGGTATCGAAGCAAATGAGATATCTTCGAGCATATTACTCGCATGAACAGCAGTTACAATACTTATGGATAATACCCATAATACTGCTGATAATAACTGTTTGTAGATTATTTTTCTGTTCATAATATTCTCTCTAATACTTCCCGGATATTTTTAATATTAAGCTGTAAAACAACCAGCCAAACCTTTAACCT
>JALTKC010000331.1 GCA_027076245.1 Gammaproteobacteria bacterium | reverse complement strand
GTTATGCTAGAATTAATGTATTATTCCAACCGCTTATTTTACGCTAGAGGTGCTTCCCTTGGCTATACAGTTATCCAATCGAGTACAATCCATTAAACCTTCAGCCACACTGGCTATTACAGCCAAAGCCAAAGCACTGCGAGCAGAAGGCAAAGCCATTATCGGACTGGGTGCCGGTGAGCCGGATTTTGATACCCCGGACAATATTAAACAGGCCGCCATTGAGGCCATTAACAACGGTTTTACCAAGTACACTGCCGTCGGCGGTACCCCGGAATTAAAACAGGCCATCTGTGACAAGTTTAAACGGGATAATGAACTGGACTATACGCCTGAACAGATCCTGGTCTCCAGCGGTGGCAAACAGAGTTTTTATAACCTGTGTCAGGCTCTGCTTAATAAAGGTGATGAAGTCATTATCCCGGCTCCATACTGGGTTTCCTATCCTGATATGGTGATTCTGGCGGAAGGCAAACCGGTGATAGTCAGCAGTGATATTGAGCAGGGTTTTAAAATGTCTGCGGCACAGTTAAAGGCGGCCATTACGGATAAAACCCGGCTGGTGGTTATTAACAGCCCGTCCAATCCAACCGGCGTAGCTTATACCCGTGCTGATTTAAAAGCCATTGGAGAAGTACTGAAAGATCATCCGGATATTATTATTGCCAGCGATGATATGTATGAGCATATTGTCTGGTCTGAAGAACCTTTCTGCACCATTGCCCAGGTCTGTCCTGAGCTATATCCGCAAACGGTCACCATGAACGGTGTCAGTAAGGCTTATTCCATGACTGGCTGGCGCATTGGCTATGCCGGAGGTCCGACTGATCTGATTGCTGCCATGACCAAGATTCAGTCCCAGAGCACATCTAACCCCTGCTCCATTTCCCAGATGGCAACACTGGAGGCCTTAAACGGTGATCAAAGCTGTATTAAAACCATGCTGGCCGCCTTTAAGGAACGCCATGATTATGTAGTACAGCGTGTTAATAACATCAATGGTATGCAGGCGCTGGCTTCTCAGGGAGCATTTTATACCTTTGTTAATATGCAGGCCCTGATTAACCTTACTGAAGGCATCAGTAATGATGTGGAACTGGCTGATTATATATTAAGTCAGGCTGAGGTGGCCCTGGTACCCGGTTCAGCTTTTGGTGCTGAGGGGTATATGCGGATTTCCTTTGCAACCAGTATGGACAACCTGCAGGAAGCTCTGGATCGGCTGGAAAAACTGTTTGCCTGATTAATCTCCTGGCCCAAAACGGAAAAGGCGGCATGAGGATAAACCTCATGCCGCCTTTTTGCCTCCATACCAGGCTGTTTTAATCCATTTAAAACCCTGCCTGCGGTCACAACCCTTGACCCTGGTCTCCTTAATCGTTCCTTCTTACGTCTTCCTTAAAAGCCTTTGGCTTGTCTTATAAAGCCTTTAGCCTTATAAAGAGCCTTTAGCCATATAAAAAGAGCCTCCTGTAAGCAATCTGAATCCTTCAGACCCTTAATTATTATGGGTACTATAATAGTCCGTTACTTTTTTCAGACAATCAGGGATATCCCGTAACCTGTCAGGTTGAACCCCGATCAGTAAGTCAGACATTACATTTATCCTTACTTGAAAAACAGTCAATGAGCCCCATTTAACTCACAAACTTAATAATAATCAGGATACCCAATATGAGCGAATTTCCCTTTGTGGTTGATATTCAGGATACCGAGCACTTTAAACAGCAGGTTATGGAAGCCTCAAAGCACCAGCCGGTGCTGGTGGACTTCTGGGCAGACTGGTGCCAGCCCTGTCAAACACTGATCCCTCTGCTGGTCAAGCTGGCAGAAGAATATAAAGGCGCTTTTATTCTGGCCAAGGTCAATGCCGATGAGCAGCAGGAACTGGTTGCCGCTGCCGGAGTCAGAAGCCTGCCGACCGTGAAGTTATTTAAAGACGGTCAGATTGTGGACGAGTTTATGGGGGCTAAATCGGAAAGTGAAGTTCGTGAGTTTCTGGATACGCATATTGAAAACGAGTCCCAGAATGCTCTGGCTGATGCCCTGCAGTTATCTGCAGGGGGTCAGTATGAACAGGCACTGGAAGCTCTTAAACAATTAAACCAGGAAGATCCAGCCAATACCGATATTCATCTGGCAATTGCCCGGGTGTACCTGCAGTCTGGTGATCTGGATAATTGCGAGGCCGTACTTAAGGCTCTGCCGGCCAATATTCAGGTCAGTGAAGAGGCTAAAAAACTGGCTGATGAACTGGAGTTTGCCCGTGCAACCAAAGATGCACCGGACGTCAGCGAAATTGTTGCCCAACTGGAACAAGATCCGGATAACCATGAATTGCGGGTACAGCTGGCTAACCAGTACACCGTTTCCCATCAATATGAACAGGCTCTGGAAGAGTTGATGTATATTTTAAGAAAGGATATTAATTTTCAGGAAGGCAAGGCTAAGGAAGCCATGTTGAAAATTTTTGAAATACTGGGAAATCAGGATCCGGTAACACGTAAATATCGGAGCAAGCTAGCCACACTATTGTATTAATTAGCCCTCACCTTTAATCCCCCTCACCCTTGCCTTGGCCCTCTCCCAATGGGAGAGGGCATGTAATAAAGAGAATTACTTGGCAGACTTAATGGCATTAGCCAGACGTTTGGCCGGGACATAACCCGGTAAGCTAGTACCGTCTTCGAGGAACATAGCCGGTGTACCCTGTACCCCCAGAGCCTGTCCTAACTGAAATTGATCGGCCACAGGATTGTCACAGGTTTTATTAGGCACCGGCTTACCTTCTTTAGCGTCCGTCATGGCCTGTGCCGGATTATCTGCACACCAGACATTCACCGCTTTCTGATAAGAACGGCTGCCTAAGCCGGCACGAGGATAGGCCATATAACGAATGGTAATGCCTTCATTATTATAGTCTTTCATTTCCCTGTGCAGCTTGACGCAATAAGGGCAGTCAATATCCGTAAAAACCGTCACTTTGGCAGTTTCATTTTTTGCCGGAAAGATGATCATCTTGCTTTCATCCATTGAGTTTAATAATTTACCACGCGCGGCACCACGTTTCTGTTCCGTCAGATTCACCCGGTTTTTCACATCAATAATGTCGCCACGGAGCATTATTGATGCATCTTTATTAAAATAAAAAATAGTGGAGCCATAACTGACTTCATAAATACCCGGCAGCGCTGTTGGCTCAATACTGGTGGGTTTGGTACTGGGCATCAGATTATCCAGAGCTTTAGTTAACTCCTGAGGCACTGCATCTTTAGCCGCATCCTGTGCCAGAATATTAGCACTGAAAACAGCCAGTCCGATAATAGCCGTCAGGCCCAGGCTTAGTTTTTTGATATTTTTTTTAATTGATGTCATTTAATGGGTTTCCATTTTTTGTCTGTAAAAATTTGTCTGTGTTTGTCTATACAGTCTGAGTATAAAAATCAGTCTCTAAAGTTGGTAAACTGTAAAGCAACTGGTAAGTCCTGCTGTTTCAGCATACTCATAACCGCCTGCAGATCATCGCGTTTTTTGCCTGTAACCCGCACCTGTTCACCCTGAACAGCGGCCTGAACTTTCAGTTTGGTGTCTTTAATCAGTTTAACGATCTTGCGGGCACTGTCCTTGTCGATACCCTGGCGTAGCAGCATTTTCTGCTCCAACAGTTTGCCATTGGGTTTTATGTCCCCTTCTTCCAGGCTTTTAATGTCCACTTTACGGCGTACCAGCTCTTTATGAAAAATATCCAGAACCTGCTGTACCTGGAATTCGCTTTCACTATAAAGTGTGACTTCTTCCTTTGACTGCTTGACCCCGGTCTGAGTTCCCTTTAAATCGTATCTTTGTGTAATGGCCCGATTAGCATTATTGACTGCATTGCTCAGTTCATGCATATCAAGTTCTGAAACGATATCAAATGAAGGCATGGCTTTTACCCTGTGTAACAAACTGCCGTTCATTTTAGTGGGGTAATTTAAATTGTCAATGCAGCAATCCCTACTAGCCTCTTGGATGATGCTGTGTATGCAGTTCTTTAAGGCGTTCTTTGGCAATATGGGTATATATCTGGGTCGTGGATAAATCACTATGCCCCAGCAGCATCTGCACCACGCGCAGATCGGCACCATGATTAAGCAGATGGGTAGCAAAAGCATGACGCAAGACATGAGGAGACAGGCTTTCCCGGATACCGGCGGTTTTAGCGTGGCGTTTTATAATGACCCAGAACATCTGCCGGGTCATCGCTGAGCCTCGTCGTGTGACAAACAGACTGTTTGAAATCTGCTGACCTAAAATATCTCCCCGGGCATTTTTAACATAGTTACGGATCCAGGAAGCGGCTTCTTCTCCCATGGGCACCATCCGCTCCTTATTGCCCTTGCCTGTCACCCT
>JALTKC010000330.1 GCA_027076245.1 Gammaproteobacteria bacterium | reverse complement strand
AAGAAGATGCACGATACCGTTACCTGTTTGAAATTAATCAAAGTGATTTTGAACGTATGGAGCGGGCTGTTATATTTATTATTATTATTGCCATGCTGTTAAGCTGGGGAGTTGCTGTAATTACCGGCCGTATTCTGGCCAGAAAAATTATCGATCCTATTCAATTATTGTCTGAACGAATTAAGTATATTGATGAAAATGGTAGTGATACGCCGTTAAAAGAGCAATATTCAGATGATGAAATAGGTGAATTATCCAGTCTGTTTGATAAATACAATCAGAAGATTCATGCTTTTTTGAAACGGGAAAAATTGTTTTCAAGTGATGTTAGTCATGAATTGCGTACGCCATTAATGGTTATCAGCAGCAGTTGTGAAGTGTTGCTGGCACAGCAAGATGAAAGTGCTCCGGAATATAGGCATTTACAGAAAATAAAATTCGCTACAGATGAAATGAAAGAATTACTTTCAATTTTTCTGGCATTATCAAGGAATTCGGACATTGATGCTAAGCAGGTTGCTGTCAAAAGTGTTCTTGAAAAACAGTTTGAGAAATATTTGCCCAGTGCTGAACAGAAGGGTTTGGTTTTGCAGATAAAAGTTGAAGAGGAACCCGAGCAGCAATATTCTGAAGAATATCTGAGCATTATTATAAGAAATCTTCTGGTCAATGCAATAAATTATACTCATTCCGGCGTTGTGAAAATGACATTAAACAATAATCGTGTGTCGGTATGTGATACCGGGCCTGGTATACCGGATAACATCCGTTCAAAAGTTTTTGATCCTTTTGTTCGTTCCCAGGATAGTTTATTTGATGGTATGGGCCTGGGATTATCGATTGTTCAGAGGATATGTGAAAAAACCGGATGGAAGATTCAGTTGGAGAGTGAAAAAAACAAAGGTACCTGTATTCGTATTATTTTCTCCTAAATTGTAGTAATTACCTGTTTTACTTTTTTTTTACTTCCAGTTAACCCAGGATTGACCTGATTACTGTTAGCATATTATTTTTAATTTACAAAGTAATATGCTATGTTGCTCCAGAAATTATCCAACAGTCCTTTTTTTTCACGATATTTAAATCGATATCAAAGCTTTTTTTATCTTTATATTCTGTTTCTGTGTATATCATTGATAACCCGTATGGGCCTGGGTATCTGGTCGTTCTCTGAGATTGATCTATCCCTTCTAAATATCCTGTCTGTTCTGATAATTGGCTGGTTGTATGACACTGTTTTTTTCCTCTATGCATCAATACCCCTAATCTTCATCTACTGGCTGGTACCAGAAAAAATATGGCATAAGCAATGGTTTAAAGGGGGGATAAAACTATGGTTTGTCGTTACAGTTTACATTCTTTGCTTTATAGTTGTTTCAGAATTTATTTTCTGGGATGAATTTCAGGTCCGTTTTAATTTTATTTCAGTTGATTATCTGGTCTATAGAAAGGAAGTGATTGATAATATTAATGAATCCTATCCGGTTCTACTAATACTGAGTTTAATTATTCCTATTACTCTTATAATTGCATTCAGTCTTAAAAAAATAATTAATCAAAGTTTGAATGTTCACAGTAACATAACACAAAGAACAGTGACATCTCTGTTCTTATTATTACTGACAGTTGCGGCATACCAATTTGTAGACCAGTCTCAATTTAACGTTTTTAAGAATAATTATAACCGCCAATTAGCGGCAAATGGCCCTTACCAGTTTTTTGCTGCATTTAGGAATAATCAGCTGGATTATGATTATTTTTATAAGCATATTGAACCAGAGGTAGCTGATAAAGTGATCAGGAATAGTCTTGATAATCTCTATACCACTTTTTTATACCCTGATGAGCCGATGAATATTGGTCGTAAAATTGATAATCCAGGTACAGAAAAAAAACTGAATGTTATACTTATTTCAATTGAAAGTCTAAGTGCAAAATATCTTGGTGTCTTTGGAAATAAAGAGAAACTCACGCCGTTTATGGATCAGCTTTCACAGGAAAGTCTGTTTTTTACTCAGTTCTATGCTGTGGGTACCAGAACAACCCGTGGTCTGGAAGCTATTACACTGTCTATACCTCCAACCCCGGGCCGCTCTATTGTTAAGCGTATTGGTTCTGAAGGTGATTATTGGTCTTTAGGTAATGTATTTAAAAAGAAAGGCTACCAAACTAATTTTATTTATGGTGGTCGGGGCTATTTTGATAATATGACCAGCTTTTTTACAAAAAATGGTTATGATGTTATCGATCAGACTGATATTCCGGATGAGGAAGTAAAATTTAGCAATGCCTGGGGCGTTTCTGATGAAGATCTATATGAAGAAACTATTAAGCAGGCTGATAAAGCATTTAATAATAGTAAACCCTTCTTTTTCCATATAATGACAACGTCTAATCATAGGCCTTATACCTATCCTGAAAATAAAATTGACATTCCATCGGGAGACGGTCGTGATGGTTCGGTTAAATACAGTGACTTCGCCTTAAAGCGTTTTGTTAACTGGGCAAAAACCAAACCCTGGTTTAAAGATACGGTGTTTGTGATCACTGCAGATCATTGTGCAGGAAGCGCAGGAAAGGAAGACTTGCCTGTTAAAAAATACCATATTCCTTTTATGATATATGCTCCAGAACATATTAGAAACAATGTAATATCTGAACGCTACAGTCAGATTGATATTGCGCCAACTATTTTAGGACTATTGAATTTTGACTATAACTCCTGGTTTTTTGGACAGGATATCTTAAAAGAAAACAATACCAGACAACTGGCTTTAATCAGTAATTATCAATATCTTGGTCTTTATTTAAATGAGCTGGTTACAGTATTAAAACCCAAGAAAGAAGTTGAGCTGTATAAAGTTCAGTCTTCAACAATTTCTAAACCACAATTGCATGTATCAGAGCAGAAGGATTATATTAATAAAACCATCGCCTATTATCAGACCGCAGCCTGGATGCTTAAACATAAAATTAACTCCTGGTCAGAAAACCAGAAAAAATTAATGGATTAAACTTTGATTATATGGAACAAAAACTGGTTACAATAAATATAAAACGCTATCTTTTTTGGCCTTTAGTCTTATATGTTCTGTTAATAGTATTAATCTATCTGTTGAAGGTTGACTTCGGCCTGTCTCACTATCTGTATCAACTTGAAGGGAATGACTGGTCGTTAAAAGATCATTTCTTTCTGGAAACTATAGTGCATAAATTTGGCAAATATGCAGCTATCAGTTTTTACTTGATGATTGTTTCGAGCTATTTGCTCACGTTTTTTAAATTTTCAATTTCAGACAAACTACAGCCCTATAGACAGGGGTTATTATACCTTGTTGTCAGCACTCTTACTGCAACATTATCAGTTTCTTTTTTAAAAAGCATTACTCATATTGATTGTCCATGGTCTATCAGTGGACTTGGAGGGGAGGTTAGCTATAAACCCTGGCTTGATATTCTGTTTACAGAACACGAGGGTGGTAAATGCTTCCCGGCAGGACATGCCAGTGCCGCTTACGCATTTTTTTCTTTATTTTTCTTTAGCAAAATTTACTTTAGTCGATATTCTTTATGGCTATTGCTTGTTGTGTTGTCGGTTGGAATGCTGTTTGGTTTTTCCCAACAACTAAGAGGTGCCCATTTTATTTCGCATGATCTGACGACATTAATAATATGCTGGCTATTAAATTTATACTTTTTTTACCTGTTTTTTATACGAAAACCTAATAACTATCCCATAAGGACAATTAATAACCAGTAATTTTTACCCTTTTTTTACCAAAAGATGACCAGTTTTATACCATGCTTCCTATAAGCTAGTATTTTAAAATTATAAAAATATTGGTATTAGTCATCTATGTCAACAATTAGCTTATCTTCTCCTGAACTCTCATCTGCAAATAATAAATTTTCCTGGTCTGGTTTCTGGAAATATTATCTTTACTTTTTTTATTTTTCTGGTTTGTACCAGATTATTATTTTATCTTCTGAAACTGCCGGTTGGGTAGGGCTTCGGCAGGCTATTTTAATGAGTTTTTTATGGCTTATTCCGATCTTGCTTTTTCCCCGTTACAGCAAAGTGATATCTGGTTTTATTGGTCTGGTTCTCTGGGCAACGTCTCTGGTATCTATGGGTTACCTGGCATTATATGGACAGGATTTTTCACAAAGTGTTTTGTTTATTATTTTTGAATCCAATTTTAATGAATCCCGGGAATTTATGGAGTCCTATTTTAAATATTGGATGATCCCTGCCTTATTTGTGTACAGTTTCATTCCGTGGTTATTATGGAAGACCTTAAAGCCCGTCTATACGAGCAAAAAGCAGCGTTATTCATTAATATTTGTTCTGACTTTTATTGTAAGCTGGCCGGGACTTAATCAACTGTTTCATGCCAGATCTGTAGAACATGCTATTACCAAACAGATGGATCGTATGGAACCGGCGGCCCCATGGCATCTTGTTTTAGGCTATGTTAAATACCGGAAAACCCTGGCGCAAATAGAACATCATTTGCTGGAAAACAGTAAGATTCCGCCTCTTAATGGGTTGGTTGATGCTAACGCAGATACTTCCAATACACTGGTTCTGGTTATTGGTGAATCCACTAACCGTCAGAGAATGAGTCTCTATGGCTACCAGAGAAAGACCACCCCACGACTGGATGCAATAAAAAATGAACTGCTGGTCTTTGATAATATTTATGCACCCAGACCATATACTATAGAAACCTTGGAACAGGTTCTGACGTTTGCCGATGAAAAAAATCCTGATTTATATCTGACTAAACCTACATTGATCAATTTGATGAAGCAGGCCGGTTATAAAACATTCTGGATCACTAATCAGCAGACACAGACCAAAAGAAATACCATGCTGACCACCTTTTCAAAGCAGGCAGATGAGCAGGTATACCTTAATAATAATCGTATGCAGGATTCTAACCAATACGACGGTGTTGTACTAAAACCTTTCAAAAAGTTATTAAATGATCCCGCCAGAAAGAAATTTATTATTGTGCATTTGCTGGGAACCCATAGAAAATATCATTATCGTTTCCCTGACGAATTTGCTGTATTTAAAAGCAACCTGGATTTACCTAAATGGCTGGATGATGATCAGGCAGAAGAATACAATGATTACGATAATGCCATTGTTTATAATGATTTTGTGGTTGCCACCCTGATCGATATTTTTAAAAATACCGGTCAAAATGGAATGCTGGTGTATTTTTCGGATCATGGTGAAGAAGTTTATGATAATCCGGAAAAACTGTTTACCGGGCGCAATGAAGGGGCTCCAACCAGTACGATGTACACAGTTCCCTTTATTGTCTGGCGCAGCGATTCCTGGGCGAAATCTAATGTGATCTATAATCCTGATGAAATAGTACATCGGATCTATAGTAGTTCTGATTTTATTTATACCTGGTCAGAACTGGCGGGTATTCATTTTAACGATTTTGATGCGACTAAAAGTATTGTCGCTCAGGAGTTTCAATCTCACCCTGTCTGGATTGGCGATCCGTCTCAGCCATCAAAGCTGCGTGATTTACGCAAACAACCATTCCCGGATATAGAGGCTATGAAAAATACCCGTATTACAGGACCGGAAAGGGTAATTAATACAGATGCGTATAAAATTTAATCGATCTTTGTACATTAGTATTTACATTAGCTCAATTATTAAAAAATACTCATTAAGCATGTACAGTCCGCTTAAAACCAGAACCACTCCGGCGATCACTTCAAAGGTTTTCTGGTAACTGGACAGTATTTTTAAGGACTCCAGCCAGCCCATACTTAAAGCACCAAGAATAATAGGTATGCTGCGCCCCAGGGCAAAGGCCAGCAATAAAGCAAAACCAAAGCTTACAGAACCGATGGCGGCACTGGCCGTGAGTGTAACCAGTAAGGCGGGTGTGCAGAAGGGGCATACTGCAACTGAAAATGGAATAGCCAGTAAAAAAGCGCCCCAGATCCCGGTCACTCGTTTACCCTTTACTCCAAACCAGGGCAGGCGAATATTAATAACACCAGCCCACATCAGTCCCATAATAATCAGTACAGGACCCAGCAGGAGTCCCCATTGCCGACCCATTATACCCTGTACCCATTCACCGCCCATGGCGGCAGCGACACCCAGTACCACATGGGTCAGCAGCATACCAAAGACAAAGGCACTGCCCATTAAAACTGCCCGGCGCGGCTCATGGGCTTTGGTCACATAAGCCAGCATGACCGGCACGGAAGCAAAAGAAACCGGGTTAAAACTGAAAATCAGTCCGGCCATAAAAGACAGGCCAATACCGGCCCAGCTTGCAGTATGCAGGGTTTCTTCCAGGCTGTTGGCTGAGATATCCAGTTCCGGGATCAATAAATACACAGCGGTACCCAGTAACAGAGCCGCTGTCAGGTAAGGACTGCCTTTAGCGGCTTTATTTAATAATTCTCTTGCGTCTTCATGTACCCCTTTCCAGGAGGCAACAAACAGCGGGATTGAAAACAGGGTGGCGAACAGGAAACCGGCCAGAACAGCAAAACCAATGGAGTTGACTGTGGCTGCCATGCCTGCGGTTACAACGACCAGTGGTAAGGTACAGGCTGGCAGGGTAAGCCCCAGTTGCAGGGAAAAGGGCAGTGATTTTCCGCCGGGCAGTAATTTAAAAAATTCCAGGTGCGGAACAGGAATATAAGTGAACCTGGAGATAACATAAATTACAGCCATTACGGATAAAATAATACTGGGGGTGTAACCATCCCATTGCGGTGTTGCAAATATAATGACTGAAAGAGAAAAAATACCGATTAACAGAAGTGTCCGGCTGAACCAGACCAGGAAGAGATCATGCCAGGCTCTTGAATGGCCGGATTGGTTGATACGTACTGAAAACAGGGTGTGTGTGGCAATGGTGCAGGGCTCAAAAAAGGCCAGCAGTCCCAGTACAGTAGCGGTCAGAAGTAATAAGGTAATCATGACTGTTTTCCTCCCAGAACCTGTAATTGCTCTTCCAGTTCGCCCCGGAGTTTTTTGGCGCTGGGTAAACCGGCAAAAATCAGTTTACCGTTAATGGCAATAGAGGGCGTGGTCATCACACCCAGATCCACAGCATAATCAATTTCTTCCAGAATATTGACTTCCCGCCACTGAACTTTATCACCGCCCATGTCCTCGGCGATTTTGCATAATACCTCTTTGGCATGGCCGCATTTACCACAGCCGGGAGAGGAAAAAATTTCAATATTAATGCTCATATTCTGTTCCTGAACTGAATAGCCGTTTATTTTTCACTTAATGTTACCTTAACCGGGGTGAACCCGGATTCAGTAATTTTCTGTTTGATCTGTTCTACATCAGCCTGCTGGCCTTCCTGCATGACAATATGCGCTTTTTTAGTATCAATATTAACCTCTGCCTTATCGATGCCTGGCAACTCAGACAGATTTTTTTTCACACTATAGGCACAGAATTTACAGCTCATGCCTTCAATATCAATGTCAATGACCTGAGTATTGCCCGCCAGCAAGGCCATGGGAAAAAATAATATAAGACTCATAATAACCTGTTTCATTAACTATCCTCTTAAATTTGTCAGTCTGTAAGTTCAGTATGTTGTTATCATAAAGCCTGGAGTTAACTCCAGGTCAAATTTTTTTAAATATTAAGCCAGATACGCAGGGGCAGAGCCAGAAATGCCGCGAAAAAGCCAATGCACCAGATCACTACAGAAAACCAGTATATACGCTTATTCCATGTAAATGCGGCAGTACAGGCCTCACCCAGTTCTTTATCTGTTGGACAATGTCTGTCCGGACGAAACATCAGCCAGCCCGAAATCAGCAGCATAAATCCGGAAAAGCCAAACACCCATATTTTGTACTGACTGAGTATGACCAGAAAAGGCAGGGCACTGGTCATGGCAGCTACCGTAGCCCCCAGTCCCAAAGTAACCAAAATAATGGGCAGTGCACAGCAAACCAGGGTACTGGTGGTGGTAAACAGGGTAAACCAGGTTAAACTCTTGTTCATTAGCGACTTTTGATTGGTTGAATTAAGTATCTAATACAGAGTTTAAATGCTGGAGTTAACTCCATGTCAAGAAAAGGTTTAAAAAAAGGGAAATGGAGAAATGAAAGAGGATATGGGGATGCAGATTTATACAACTATCAGCTCTAAGCTAACCTAAAACCCCCTCTATCCCCCTTTTTAAAAGGGGGATTTGAGAGAGCAGAGCAGCTCTTGTTTTAACACTATTTAATGGCCACTCTGGTCTGGCCTTTGTTGCCAGCTTCATCCAGGTGGATATACAGGCGGCCATTTTTGTATTCGGCATCGACGCTGTCTTTATCAACATTATCAGGCAGGATAAAGGATCGGGAAATTTTACCGAAATAGCTGCTCAGATGATAATAATCTTCTTTTTTGACTTCTTTTTTCATTTTCCGTTCGGCACTGACCGTCAGGGTATTGCCGCTGATGGAAATATCGATGTCTTTTTTCTCTACACCGGGCAAATCGATTTCTATGGTATGCCGGTTTTCTTTATTTTTTGCCAGATTAATAAATGGCAGATGGCTGGCAACATTGGCCAGACTGGTTTTTGTTTTTTCAACTCCTTCTTTCAGACCTTCTTTAATGTCTGAAGAAATGGTTTTAATGTCTTTAATAATATCCATCACACACCTCCTGCATAATTTCTGTTTGTCTGCCTTAATTTTTAACCATTAAGGCAGACAAAAAATATAACTAACTTTATAAGCAAGCCTTAATCAGGCTGCAGTCAGAACAGGTGCTATTTGATTTCAATTTTTTTAACCTGTTCTTCCTGCTTGGTTAGTTTGGGGACGGTAATTTCCAGAACCCCATTGCTGGATTCGGCATGAATATTTTCAGCATCAATATCATCAGGTAAGGAGAACTTGCGTTCAAACCTGCCAAAAGAACTTTCTACTTTGTAGTAGTCTTCTTCTTTGGTTTCTTCCTTAGTTTTACGTTCACCTGAAATGGTCAGGATATTATTATCAATAGCAATATTGATATCGTCTTTTTCAATACCGGGTAAATCAACATCAATATGGTAAGCGAATTCACCTTCCCGAGTATTTACATCAGGTACAAAGGAAGAAACATTGAGTTGTTGAAACTCTCTGGTGGCTAAACCACCATTAAAAAAGTCATTAAAAGAATTCAGACTGCGAGAGATTTCTCTTAACTCTCTAAAAGGGTCATAACGTGTTAAAGTCATAGCACACCTCCTCAAAAGAATTTTAGCTTTTTATAAACATGCATATTTATAAACTCTAATTCTAAGCCTGTAAGTTCTATTACTGCACTCTTTCTATTAGGAGTAATATGAGCATTTTTTCTAATTTCAAGACTATTATTTGAAATTTTTATACTTTTTCAGATCGGGTGATTGGTGCATTTAGTTGATAGAATTTTGCTGAATATCCTGCAGTTTTTTTATGTCTTCACGTAACTGTTTTAGTTTTTTATGGTAATCCTCAGCATCACCATAATCAATAAAATGCGGAACCCGATGATGAGGATCAGGCGTGCGCTGAGCATGTTTAATCGGGCACCAGTACTGTTCAGTGCGTGAACTGACTTCACGTACAAATTCAATGACACCGTTGCCGTAACCACAATAAACACAGTTTATTTTTTCTATAATATTCAGATAAGCCAGATAATGACGGTCAATAACCACGTATTTTTTTCTCTCTACCAGAGGAATACCGTAAACCCTGAAACAGGTATGCTGATAAAATGAAACCATAAAATCCAGCATAACAAAAGGAAAGAAAAGACTGTAAATAATCGGGGCAGTAAGGATATGACCCAGGTGGGCATTAAACAGGTAACTAAGAAGGCCGGTTTTCTCACGTTTCTGTAAAGCTTTAATGCTTTTTTCAAACTGTACCCTGCCTTCTTTAAGGGTATAATGAAATAACTCACGTTTTTCCCTGAGGATCTGATCCCAGGTCTGAGTCAGTTCATTTTCGAGTAATTTAAGGCGTTCAAGTATTTCATCAATATTGGGTTTTGGCATTTTTGAATCCATTTTTGTTGTTAGGCTAAACTATAGGTAATTTAGCCTGCTAATACAAACTTCCGGCAGGACAGTTTCAGGATCAGCTATACAGCTATACAGCTATTTATTTTATGTTAGAGCATTAATATATGAATCTTCTTTAAGCGGAGCTTAATGATGAACAGTACTAAGCAGACTGGCAGGCATAACAATAAGAGCACGAGTGCGGGTGGCTGGCATGCCATGGACAGGGAGACGGTTTTCCGGCATCTGAACAGTACTCCGGAAGGTCTGACTGAGGAACAAACAGCTTATAGACTGAATGAGTATGGCCCAAATCAACTGCCTGAGTCCAGTACTCAGGGCCCCTGGGCGCGTTTTCTGTATCAATTTCACAATGTCTTAATTTATGTTCTGTTATTTGCCGGTGTTCTGACGGCTTTTCTGGGGCACTGGCTTGATTCGGGTGTGATTTTTGCCGTGGTCATTATTAATGCCCTGATTGGTTTTATCCAGGAAGGCAAAGCCGAAGATGCTCTGAAAGCTATTCATAAAATGCTGGTATCTCAGGCAATGGTATTAAGAAACGGGCAGAGGCAACTGGTGGATTCCGTGGAACTGGTACCGGGAGATATTGTTTACTTACAATCCGGTGATAAGGTTCCGGCGGATCTGCGTCTGTTTCAGGTTAAAAATCTGCAGATCCAGGAATCTGCATTAACAGGAGAATCTGTTGCCGTTGAAAAAAGTACCGAGGCTGTTGCAGAAAGCACGGTTCTGGGTGAGCGTTATAATATGGCTTTTTCAGGTACTCTGGTCACCTATGGTCAGGGTGCAGGAATAGTAGTGGCAACAGGCGGTGAGACTGAAATTGGCCAAATAAGCTCTATGCTGGCAGAGGTCAATAATCTGACCACTCCGCTTTTACGGCAAATGGAGCAGTTTGCCCGCTGGCTGACCCTTGGGATATTTATACTGGCTTTTGGCACCTTTCTGTTTGGTATTTACATTCGTGATTATCTGGTTGCGGATATGTTTATGGCTGCCGTCGGACTTGCTGTAGCCGCAATCCCGGAAGGCTTGCCAGCAATTATGAGCATCACCCTGGCTATTGGTGTGCAGAAAATGGCGCGTAGAAATGCCATTATCCGGCGTTTGCCTGCAGTAGAGACACTGGGTTCGGTTACTGTAATCTGTACGGATAAAACCGGAACCCTGACAAAAAATGAAATGACCGTACAGTCTTTGACGACGGCGGAACATCTTCTTGATATCACCGGGGTAGGGTATAACCCCCATGGCAGTTTTCTGCTTGCACAACAGAGTATTGTTCCTGCTGAATTTCCTGTACTGAACGAGATCCTGCGTGCTTCAATACTGTGCAATGACGCGGTATTAACAGAAATGTTTGATGAGCAGGGTAAAGCGGAATGGATCATGCAGGGTGATCCCACAGAAGGCGCCCTGTTAACTCTGGGTATAAAAGGCGGGCTGGAACCGGAATTTGAAAAACGGATGTGGCCGCGTTCAGATATCATCCCTTTTGAGTCTGAACATCAATTTATGGCTACTCTGCATCATGGTCATAATGGCCAGGTCTTTGCCTATATTAAGGGCGCTCCGGAACGTCTTCTGGAAATGTGTTCGAAGCAGAAAACTGAGCATGGCGATATTAACCTGGAGCACCAGTACTGGATTAAGCAGGTTAATGATATGGCCGGACGGGGACAAAGGGTTCTGGCTATTGCCCAAAAGGCTTTTCCAGTGGAGCATCTGGAGTTACAGTTTTCAGATTTACAGGATGATCTGGTATTACTGGGTTTAATCGGTATTATTGACCCGCCCAGAGACGATGCCATTAAAGCTGTCAGAAGCTGCAAAAATGCCGGCATACAGGTGAAAATGATCACCGGCGATCATTTAACAACGGCGCTGGCTATTGGCCAAAAAATGGGTATCGGTGATGGACAGAATGCCCTTTCGGGTAATGATATTGAGGCCATGGATGATAATGCGCTATGCCAGGCGGCGGTTAAGGTGGATGTCTTTGCCCGTTCCAGTCCTGAACATAAATTACGTCTGGTAAAAGCTCTGCAAAGTATGGGACATATTGTTGCAATGACCGGTGATGGTGTTAATGATGCACCGGCATTAAAACGAGCGGATGTGGGCACTGCCATGGGTAAAAATGGTACAGAAGTGGCAAAAGAAGCCGCAGAAATGGTGCTGGCAGATGATAATTTTTCTTCAATTGCGGATGCCGTACTGGAAGGACGGGCGGTTTATGACAATCTCAGAAAAGCCATCCTGTTTATCCTGCCAACCAATGCGGGTGAAGCACTTATTATAATGGCGGCTATAGCCATGGGCTATATGCTGCCTATTACAGCGGTACAGATCCTGTGGGTTAATATGATTACGGCCGTCACCCTGGCCCTGGCGCTGGCATTTGAACCTCCGGAACATAATATTATACGGCGTCCACCCAGAGACAGTCATGAGCCAATATTAACGGGATTGTTTATCTGGCGTATAGTCTTTGTTGCAATGATCCTGGTTGCCGGAACATTTGGCCTGTTTTTATGGGAAATGCAGCAGGGAGCCAGTATTGAGTTAGCCAGAACCATTGCGGTAAATACCCTGGTTATGTTTGAAATTTTTTACCTGTTTAATTCAAGGTATATGAAGCACAGCGTCCTAAATGTTAAAGGAATGTTGGGTAATCCGTATGCTTTAATTTCAGTTTCGGTCTTGCTGGTATTACAACTGGCTTTTACCTATTTTGGCCCCATGCAGAAGTTGTTCGATTCAGTGCCGATTGATGCCTTAAGCTGGTTAAAAATTATGGCCATTGCATCCACGGTACTGTTTCTGGTGGAAATGGAAAAGGCTGTACTTCGCTGGCTGGACAGCCGGTGATAAAGGGTGGATTTCTCCTCATTATATTTAATGAGGAGAAATAAGATTAAATTTTTATATAAGTCCAGCCGTCCTGCAGACGGTTTACAATTTCATTGATAACCGGACCATGGACTTCCACACCGTTGATTAGCTGGACATCGACGCCATTGGATTCCAGTCGTTGAATGGTATTTTTACAGGCTACAAATTCAATGTTTTTATGCTGTTGCATCATTTTTACAATACGGGCTTTATAAGGGCTCTTGTCCTTGCGTAAAATATCCATACCGTTGGAATTGGCCAGAACCTGTATTACTCCGTTTTCCTCCAGTTTTTCAAAACGCTCCAGTAAGGCCTCGGCCTTGGCCAGGGCTTTGTCAAACAGCTGTTTATCGTTCTGGGCAAGGTGAATAATAATCTTGTTATCCTGGGCTTTAACCGGCTGAAGTTTGATGCCCAGTAACTCCTGTTGCTGGGTGGTGATGCTGCTTTGATGATAAACGGCATCGGACTGGCCATCAAAATATTTATGACCAAGCCAGCCTGAACTTATGCCCACCAGCAGCGTTACGGAAGCTGCAATACCGGCAGGAATAATGACCGGATTTTTTGTGTTATTGTGGTGTACCGGTGCCCTGAGAGAGGCATAACTGGCTCGCATCTGCATTTTCAGCTGTTGTAAATTACGCACTTTATTGCGTAATTCGATGTCATCCTGTATGGCCGATTCAATTTTCTGAGCTTCTTTTTCGTCCAGCTCATTGTCGACATAGGCATTTAATAATTCATCTGAAATCGAAATGTTCATTGGTTCTACCAAAGTCCTTATAGGTGGTGTAATCTAACGACTTTATTATTAAAACTCAGTTCATGCTGCATGGCCTGACGAGCCCGGTTTAAGCGGCTCATTACCGTACCGACAGGAATTTCAAGTACCTCTGATACCTGATTGTAGGACATCCCTTCCAGATCCACCAGGGCGATAACCTGACGCTGTCCCATGGGTAACTGACTGACTGCATTGCGTACCTGAGTCACGGTACGTTCACGTTCATGGATATTGGCCGGTGTTTCATCACTGGCAAAAAGCAGTTCATCAATATCCGTAAATTCTTTTTTGCGGCGTAAATAATCCCGCCAGACATTATTTAAAATAGATATAACCCAGGCTTCCAGTACTTCCGGATTTTTGAGTTTGTTCAGGCTGACTATTGCTTTAGTCAATGTATCCTGAACCAGATCGTCAGCCAGCATGGTATCGTGACACCATGAATAGGCAATACGGAAAATCCGATCTCGACTGCTCTCAAGCCGTTTTTCCAGCTGTTTATTTCTGAAACAAAAATTTAAAATCGACATATACCACCTACCACAGGAAACGTTTAGATATCGTTTAAGATTTTAGTCTTTAACTGTTTATACTCCGCCTTGTCAATCAGGCCATTATCGAAAAGTTTTTTCGCCTGGGTAAGGCGCTCTTCGATTCCGGCTGGTTGTTTGACAGGAGCGGGCATCCTGTTTTCCGTGGTATGTTGTGTATGTGTTTGATGGGTTTCCGGCTCAGGTATTTCTGCATAACCTGGCTGGCAATCCAGTTTAACTTTAATCTCTTTTGGAATAGGGTCTTTTACAATACGGCTGTATTCTTTGCAGCCAGGCTTTTTAATAACCAGCTTACTTTTTACCATATAGGAAGTGCCTTCCCAATGCGGTTCAAAGATGTTTTCACCTTCAAATTTCATTGGCGTAGTACCGACTTCCTTATCATCTACAATAACTCTGGCACCCGGAGGATCCGTAATAATTGCTGACTGGCTGTCAATATTGACATAATCACTTAAAGTAGCATTGGAGCAGCCTGAAAGTGTTACAGTGCCTGCCAGTAAAGTGCTTCCCAGTAAAAAAAATCCCTTTGAAATTTTTCCTTGCGATAAAATGCTCATTTATTGTCCTTTGGTAAAGTTTTTATGGTTATTATGATTATTTTTTGTAGTTATTATTTTAGTTATTATTTTAGTTATTATTTTAGTTATTATGTGGGGAATTATTATTTGTCCAAACAGGATGCAGTTGTCCGGATTGTTAAGTTACCCCACTGTATTGTAGACGTAAGAGGCTGGTTGTTTATTCCATTTTTTTTGAAAAAAGATGGAATATTTGTTTGTTAATTGAAAAAGCTATTTAAATACAAAGGGATAGATGTTGATAATGCGTGGGCAGGATGCCCACGCTCCCGGAAGTATAGAGAAAAAAGGAAGAAATTAAGTCATTTCCCCTGGATAATCTGCAATGCCCGGATTCTTGCTCACGCCCAGTAACTTAGGATGATTGATTTTATCCAGTCTCAGCACATTATCCTTATCTTTTTTAGCCAGGATATAATCCCGAACAATATCCCACATTAAGCGTCCTTCGGGCGTACGATTCACTGAAGCCCAGCCGGCGACCTTATAAATACCGTCCGCTTCAATGACATGACCATTATCCAGACGGGCATCGGTAATACGCTCATACAGCGGTTTGGACGGGTCAATGGTATAATCCATACCGCCAACCCGCACCATGTCCCCGCCGGACTGTAAATAAGGGTCAGGCGTAAAGAGATTGTCTGCCACCCCTTCGAGAATATTGAGCAGGTCATGACCGGTCATTTCCGTCACATAGGTCTCCCCATAGGTAATGGCACACTGAGTCATGACATCTTCCATGGTTATCCACTCACCTTTTAAGGTAGTGGTGCCC
>JALTKC010000329.1 GCA_027076245.1 Gammaproteobacteria bacterium | reverse complement strand
GTGAGCAGGTAATAAGAAATTATGACCCTTGTATTTCCTGTGCTACGCACTTTCTCAAACTTAAAATTCATGCCTGATGACAGGACAATTAACACTCTGGTTATTGGCCTGGGTTCCTATTATGGACTTGATGTATCAGGCCTTGAACTGGTACCTGCCATTAAAAACAGGTTTTTAGAACACCCTCAGTTATATTTTTACACTACCAATAATCCCCAGGACATTCTGGTATTAACAGAAAAGCTCAAACAACAAAGTCTGAAACAACTGATTATTCTGGATGCGCTGCCGGAAAATACACCGGTGTGTGAAATAACACACTATAGCCATGAGCAACTGCGTAATATAAGCTCAGCCGTTTCGGATCACAGTCTCAGCCTTTATGAAGTGCTGGAAATGGTTAAACTGCTTTATTTCCCAGACCTCAAAATTACCATTCTAGGCCTTCCGGACAGGCCTTTATCCCAACTTCTTCAGCAAAGTACTGCTTTATTAAAGCACTTCATACATTGAGTATAAAAAGCAGCAAAAGTGTGTGAGATGACACAGTTATTGCGTTATCTCACACACTTTTTATGGGCTGAAATAAAAATTTTTAACCGATTAAAATCTAAGTGATTGATAAACCATAAGTCATTAAAAATGGTCTGTATATTGCTAAAGAAACTGGGTTGTATTTATATTTAATAATAATCTAATTTTAATCGCGGTAAATGTAATGAAATCGAATTTATGTGCTAAAAATACTATTCCACTGATAACACTTTCAGTTATGTCGGCTCTGGCTGCTATGCAGGCTAAAGCTGAAGAGATTCCGGCTATTAACATTGAAGCTACAAAAATTGCTGATGTCAGCGGTGAAGAAGTTAAATCGGCTGATCTGGCTGAAGCCCTGAGCAGACGGGTGCCTAATATTTCCATTATCCGCCGCAGCGGGATAGCCAATGATATTATTCTAAGAGGGCAGAACAGGGATAATATTAATGTCTTATACGATGATGCCAAAATTTACGGTGCCTGTCCTAATCGTATGGATACCCCCATTTCTCATATCCTGACTAATAATATTGACAGCATTGAAATTATTGAAGGACCCTATGATGTGGAAAACTTCGGTACCTTAAGCGGTGCCGTAAAAGTGACCAGTAAAAAGCCAGAAAAAGATCTGCATGGTGAAGTCAGTGTAAACTTCGGACGCTGGAATTATGAACGTCAGGCCATGACCTTTACGGGCGGTAATGATCAGGTTCGTGGTCTGGTGACTTTATCCAATGAATCCAGCGGTCAGTATCGAGACGGTAATGGTGACGATTTTGCGGAGCAGATGGATAAGCAGGAGGTATCCGCGGGTACAAAATATAAAGATGAATACCGTAATATGGATGCCTATGAAAAGAAGACCTTTATGGGTAAGTTTTATTTCAATC
Organism: Gammaproteobacteria bacterium; assembly: GCA_027076245.1. GTDB lineage: Bacteria > Pseudomonadota > Gammaproteobacteria > GRL18 > GRL18 > JANELJ01. The sequence goes on along the minus strand of JALTKC010000329.1, from coordinate 14,297 downwards.
TAATTGAAAACCATGAGATGGGGATCAGTTATACCGCGAACCGCAGTGATGATATTTTATATCCGTCTGGAAAAATGGATGCGCTGTATGATGACTCCAATATACTAAATATGGATTATACCATTACTAATCTGGGTAAATATTCAAAGAAGTTATATTTCCAGTACTATGATTCAGACGTTGAACACCCTATGTCAACTTATTACAGAAATTCTTCCAAAGCGGGTTCAGCAAAAGAATTGATCAGTAAACTGGAAACCCGGATGCAGGGTTTTAAAGTAAAAAACACCTTTGATCTGGATCCTACTATGAAGATGACTATTGGTCTGGATACCAGTTTAAGAAACTGGGATGGAAAATATACCGGTTATTATATGGGAATGAAGGATATCACGGGGCTTATTAGTATTGACGATGTAGATACTAAAAATAAAGCGATATTTGCAGAACTGGAGAAGCGTTATAGCGATTTTACCCTGAATTTTGGAGCCCGTTATGATGATACCAGTATAGAGCCCGATGGTAATGACCGGGATAATGACTATGACTCATTCAGTGGTTTTGCTAATGTAACCTGGCAATACAGTAATGTAACCACCTTTTTTGGAGGCATTGGTAAATCTTCACGTGTACCAGATGCCCGGGAACTGTACTGGGTTGGGCCAGGCGGTGCTCAGGGCGGTACTCCAGATCTGGATGATACGACAAATTATGAAATTGATCTGGGTATGGAAAACAACTTTCAGAATCTGACTATAAAAACGAAAGCCTTCTATAGTAAGTTAAAGGATTACATATATTATAATGCCAGTAAAACCAGCAATAATTTTGAAAATATAGATGCTCATATTTATGGCTTTGATATTAGCGGAGTCTATTCATTTACCGATAATATTTATATGGATTTTGGTATGGCTTATCAGCGCGGTAAAAAAGATGATTCTTTATCCGGTGTAAACCAGAACGATGATGATCTGGCCAATATTACGCCCACTAAATTAAACCTGGGTCTGAACTATGACTACTACACTACCGATATGAGTGGTACGGCAAGAGTTGAGTTTGTCGGTACAGATACCTGGGACAATTATGATGCAGATAATGGTGAACAGGAACTGTCTGGCTGGGGTGTAATGAATGTGAAAATCACTCATAACCTGACCCGTAATTTTGAAATTACCGGTGGTATTGATAATGTATTTGATAAAACCTATGCGATAAACAATACCTATCAGGACCTGACACTGCTGACTACTGGTGGTGGTGATGTTATGCTGCTTAATGAACCTGGTCGATATTATTATATTAATGCGGCATTTAAATTTTAAATCTCAGTGCAGGCTTATAAAACCGTATGAGTTATCTTTATGACTCATACAGGTTTTATTAATGGGTAATATGGAAAAGGAGAAAAACTAATATACAAAATCAGATTAAATGCTATGATGAAAGGTAAACAGAGAAGACCGAGACGAGCTGATATGTTTATATCAAAATCATAGAAATATTTAGAAGTTAATGATTCATTTAATAAGACAATTATTTATTTCCATTAATCACTGGTGGGCTGCTCTGCTAATTTTGATGGCCCTTATTTTCAGTTATTATCAATTTAGTAAAACAGACGGCATTAATGATGATATAAGGCAGTCAGCTAAAATTACAGAAAATCAGGTTAACCTTTCATTTAAAAATCAGGTTAAGCCTGTTATTGATTTGCGTTGTGTGGTCTGTCACAGTTGTTATGATGCTCCCTGTCAGTTAAAACTATCCTCTGTTGAGGGTATCAGGCGTGGAGCAACCAGAGAAAAACTTTATAATCCTCGTCGTATACTGGAAACCCCTCCTACGCGTCTGTTTATTGATGCTAAAACAATACCTCAATGGCGTAACAAGGGATTTTTCCCTGTACTTTTGGAAGATAATAAAGGTGATAATACGCAATCATTATTGTATAGATTAATGCTATTAAAACAGCAACATCCACAAAAAAAACAGGGGAAGTTGCCGCCTGATTTTACACTGGATCTGAATCGTAAACAGCAATGTGCTGATAAAAACAATATTAAGGATTATGTAAAAAATTTTCCGGAATGGGGAATGCCCTATGCTATGCCTAACCTAAGCAATAGCGAATATAGTAAAGTTATGGATTGGCTACTTAGCGGTGCACCTATGACGGAAGCTAAAACCATACCTGCTAAGACTCGTCAACAGATAGAAAAATGGGAAAGTTTTTTCAATCAGCCTTCAAAGAAACAACAACTGATCAGTCGTTATCTGTATGAACATCTTTTTCATGCACATATTCATTTTAAGGGAACTGCGAAAAATGAATTTTACCGCCTGGTTCGTTCCACAACAAAAACATCGACCATTGATGAAATTGCAACCTTAAGACCCTATGATGATCCAGGTACCCTTAAGTTTTATTATAGGTTGCGTCTTTATACACCGACGATTGTTGCTAAAAGTCACATTGTTTATGAATTCTCAGAACAGCGATTAGCCCGTTATAAAACCCTTTTTGTTGAACCGGATTATCCGGTTAAAACACTGCCATCCTATGCTCCTGAAATAGCTGCTAATCCATTTAAAGCTTTTGTTGATATACCACCTGATTCCCGTTACAGGTTTTTACTGGATGATGCCCGGTTTTTTATTGAAGGTTTTATAAAAGGTCCTGTCTGCCGGGGGCAGATAGCACTTAATGTTATTGAAGATCAGTTCTGGGTTATTTTCTTTAATCCGGATCAAAATATTTTTACCTCCAAACCAGAATTTCTGGATAATATGTCTGATTATTTACGTATTCCTTCAGAACGAAAAAGTCATGCAAACCTTCTGGCAATCTGGACAGACTACTGGCAAAGACAGAAACAATACCTGGAAACCAAACAGGTATATTTTGAAAACATACAGAGCCATGATATCAAACATGCCATGAATTATATCTGGGATGGTAATCAGACAAATCCCAATGCAGCTTTAACAGTCTTCAGACATTTTGATAGTGCATCAGTAGAGTTTGGACTGGTGGGTGCCGAACCGGAAACCACCTGGGTAATAGATTATCCATTGTTTGAACGTATTCATTATTTACTGGTGGCCGGTTTTAATGTTTATGGTAACGTTGTCCATCAACTGAGTACCCGAATATATATGGATTTTTTACGTATGGAAGGTGAAGACCACTTTCTTGCTTTTTTGCCGGTTAGACAACGTAAGGAAATTCGGGATAAGTGGTATCAGGGAATGCGTTCTGAACTGGATGAATTGTTTCAGGCACCTATGGACTGGTTAAATGTTAAGTCGGTCAGCGGATACCAAACTGATAATGTACAGAATGAGCTTTATCAATACATAAAACAGCGTATGGGTAAAGTGCTGGATAAGGGTATAAAAATAAATCAATGTGGGAGTAAAAGTGGAAATATAAACTGTATTAGTCTTGCCAAAGATGTGAGGCGTAACAATATAAATAAAGAGCTTCAAAAACTTGAAGGTATTACAGGAGAACGTCTGCATTTATTTCCGGAAGCCAGTTTGCTTAGAGTTGTAACAGACAATCCTGAAATTTCGTACAGCTACACATTATTACGTAACAAAGCCTATAAAAATGTTAGCTCCATGTTTTCAGATGAGCGGGAGCGCAATAGACAGGATATCGAACATGATACCATGACAGTCGTTGACTGGATAACAGGTAATTATCCAAATTTTTTCTTTCAGGTTCATGAACGGGAACTTTCAGCATTTGTAGAACATTGCCGTTCTGCAGAGCTGCAGAACGACTTTGAAAGTCTTATAGAAAAGTATGGTATAAGACGGACTAATCCGTCCTACTGGAAAAAGGCTGACTGGTTTCAGGCACGTTATAAAAGCCAAAGGCCCCTGTCATCAGGGCTGCTGGATTTGAGTCGCTATCGTAATTTATAAAAAAATGCCCTGGAAATTACCATTGATAGAACATAATATACCAGCTTAATCCGACGGGTACAGTACCCAGCAATATAATTATCCAGGCAGATAATCTCCGCAGCCATTGCAGATTACTGAGCTGTGCGGTTTTCCGCCATAATAAATAAGCCATCCAGCCATAACCAATAAACATTAAACTGATCCGCATAGGTTCAACCCAGTCCAGGGTGATATGCTCGGCTTTTAACATACTGATGGTCAGAGCGGTCAGGCCTATAAAGACACTGGTTCCTGCCAGTGGGGTCAGACAATAGCCCAGATGCCAGGGGATTATAGTCTCGGATTTAATAATACGTCCGGCCAGCCATAAACCCGCCATAATACTGCCGCCAATTACCGCAGTGGTTGCGCCGATATACAGTAAAATACTGATCCCATCAAGATAACTGAAAACGTCATTAGTATCAGGATAATGGGTTAATAACCACCAGGGAGCATTATCATTAAGCAGCCAGAAACTGTCCCGCTCAATCAGCCATTCAGCAAGGTTCTGTTTTAACTGTACAAACCAGGGTGAGGCCGACCACTGAAAAGCGCCGGTTGCTACACCCAGCATGCCCAGTGCCAGTAATAAAATATCCCAGTAACTGGCTTTGGCCGGATCGATATTCAGAATTTCCTGAGCCGGTGAGCGACTGCTCAGGGCAACGGCCTGACGGTGCCCGCTGCAGCGGCCACACATATGGCAGTCACTGGTGCCGGTCATATTACGAACACTGACCAGCGGGGCACAGTCCACGGCCGGGGTGCGGTGCGGTGCCTGATCCCAGGCATCGCTATCCACTTTAAAATGGATGGGTGCCAGGCGGGACAGGAGGGAAAATACGCCATTGGCCGGACACAGGTGACGGCACCAGACTCGTTTGCCTTTGCCATAAATAAACCCCACCAACATAGCTGCTACAGTGGAACCACCGAGGATTAACAGAGCGGCTTTGGGGTATTCATAAACAGAAATAAGCTGACCATAAATGGTGGTGATCACAAAGGCCACAAAGGGCCAGCCACCCCAGCGCATCCAGCGGGGAATGGCATGGCCCAGTCCAAAGCGGCTGCTCCATTCACTTAAAGCGCCTTCCGGGCAGAATACTCCGCACCAGACCCTGCCCATTAACACCATACTAAGCATAACAAAGGGCCACCAGATCCCCCAGAAAATAAACTGAGCAAAGAGGATCAGGTTTTCATAAAAATGCACATAATCTTTGGGCAATGGCAGCATGGCCGGCCAGATCAGCAGGGTAAAGTAAAATAACACAATAAACCATTGCAGACCGAGAATAAGCCTTCGGTGCCGCTGCATAAAATCACCCAGTTTTTGCAAAACAGGTTTTTTTAGCGGCACTTGTTTAATGGCTATGGTGGAGACATTCATAATACTTTTGTAACTCTTGTTTGGATGCAAATGGTTTTATGTGAACAGTTTATATGTAAATCTCAGGCTCTGGAAACTGGCTGCACACTGGCACGTTTTAATAACCAGATGACCGCCAGCCAGTAAAGAGCATAGGCCAGTAACATGCTCAGAGCCGGATAAGAACGGTAACCGGTAAAAGCAGAAACCAGAGAACCGACAGTTGAACTATCATCAAGAACAAAACTACTGTCCCAGACCGGATCAATAATGGCTGGTATCCAGTCAAGGCCAATCATGCGCTCTATACCATCCACAAGTAATGCTGAAGCTAACAGCAGTAATAAGATTTCACTAATGCGGAAAAATAATTGCCAGGAAAACCAGCGGGTGCCTTTTTGCAAAGCCCAGAACGTAATAAAAGCCAGTACAAAACCACCGATAACTGCCAGACTAAAAGGCATAAGTGCAGTGTTCTGTGCCAGGCCATTACCATAGACAAAGATGACCGTTTCAGCACCTTCCCGGCCTACGGCTATGGCCGCCAGAGTGGCCATGCCCCACCAGTTGGCATTGTCTCTGGCCTGCTGCAGGCCGTTTTCCAGTTCTGATTTAAGTGTACGGCCGTTACGGCGCATCCAGATCACCATCTGGGTAATAAGGGCAGAGGCAATAAGGACAATGGCAATCTGAAAATAATCCAGAGCCTCGGCGGCCAGCTCGCTTTGTACTTTAAGCATAATAAAGGCCAGAACTAACGCCAGACCAATACCGCCCAGTACGCCGCCCCATAAATAACGTAAACCCATTACGGCATCAACAGAGCCGGAACGGGTTTGTGTTTTAAGCCAGGTATATAAAATACCAATTACCAGCATGGCTTCAATACTTTCTCGCCAGACAATAAAAACGGTACTACCCATAATTTTTCTCTCTATTAAGCGCTCTATTTAACGACAATATAACCTTCTGCTGTTTCGGGGTGAAACTCACCAAAAAAACGATAACGGCCTGGTTTTAAGGGCGCAAAAACAATAGAACGGGTCACGCCTTCAGCCAGTACGGTTTCCTTGCGTAATTTCTTGCTTTCAAATTCTTCCGGGCCTGGACCTAGATTAGTAATCACAATTTTAAAACGGGTCTTAGCGGGTACTTCAATCACTTCTGGCTCAAAGTACCCGTTTTTTGCAGTCAGTTTATAAGCGGGCAGTTCAGCCTGAGCGGTACCGCTCAGAAACAGAAAAGCACTGATAAGCAAAATTGAAAATGGTTTCATAAATCACTCCACATAAAGTCTGGATTAAAATTAAAAATCTAACTGTGCTCTTAATCCATAAGCGGTTAAAGAGGATGCATCTTTATCACCGGCAGGATTGCGAATATGCTGTACATTGGGTGATAGATGGATCTGCTCATTAATCCGATAACGGTAATAAAGTTCTGCTACCTGTTCGGCACCGTCATCCATAGTCGGGTTGGCATCTTTGTATTCATCGCTCAGAGACAGGAAACCTAATGCTGCACCAAGGGCATCACCACCCCGGCTCCAGTAACTGCCGCCGAATTCAGCACCAAAGGTCAGCGTCTGATCAAAGGATACGTCACCCTGGGTCTGTTTACCGTAGCGGGCAAACAGAGTGGTATAGTCATGCACTTTCTGATCAAGGCTTAACCCGAAACCGGCATGGCTGCTGTAATCTTTGTCAGGCTTGTTAAAGTCCTGACCGGAGTAGTTTTTCCAGTAGTATATGCGGTAATTACCCTCCAGACCGCTAAAGCGTTGCTGGGTTTCCGCCTGCACAATATAGAATGGATCGGATAAGGTATCCTTAAACTCAGCACCCTCACCGGCACCAAAGGCCCCAAAGGAAATACCATAATGCTGGGGTTTATAATAATCATTTACCCAGGCCATCCGGAAACCGGGGGTAAAACCGAATTCATCCACGCCAATATCACCACCGGTATCCAGCAGTGGGTTGTGCACAAAGGACTGGTTCATAAAGCCGCGGGTTTCGTCATCGGCAATGGTATTTTGATCAAAAAACATAAAGGGATCCATTTTACCAATGGTCATTTCCAGATGTTGTCTGGACAAATCCGGGTTGCCGCCCAGTGGTAATGGAATATTTAACTGATACCAGGCCTGAGCCAGCAGTACGGTGCTGTCAGAAGTATTGGAGCCGGGACGTTGGAAGCTGGTGCTGTTAAAGGAGGAAAAAGCCCCGCCGTCGCCATTGTCATAAGGGGCGTTTTCCAGCCCCAGTCCCTGCCCGACCCGCAAATGGGCAAACAGGATACCTTCAGAAGCACCAATATTACCGGCCGGAATAGTAATATTTACATCACCACGGTAATTAACTTCAGAATCCTTACCGTCATAGTTTTGAGGTTTTGATGCCAGTTTCTGTGCGGCCATAGTCAGGCCGCCGGTAACTTCAATACCTTCCAGACTTTCTACCAGACTGGCGACCTTTTTATAACTATTAGACTGAGATTCTACAGCTTTGAGACGAGCAGTAATTTCCGGTTCACTGTCACTGATATAGGGCTCGTTCAGGGCTTTTTTTAGCTGGGCATTCTCCGTCTCCAGTGCCTTAAGCCGTTTTTCCATTTGTTCCAGACGTTTTAAAATCTGTGCGTCCAGATTGCTGGCAGAAACGGGCATACTGAAACTACTGATACTCAGGCCGGCGATAACTGCAAGAGAGAGTGTATTGAGTTTCAGCATGGTTTAATAGCCTCCGCGTTTGCCAATACCGGCAAAAATAAATTCATACTCCACATCAAAGGGCTTGAACCAGGGGCGTACACCAGTCAGACGGTCAGTATGGCGGCCAAAATGTTTGCCGGATGGGTTTTCAGGCGCATTAGGGGGATAGATGGTATATTTAACCGTGTATTTACCCGGCCCCATCAGTTTGACATTATCACCATAATGAGGGCCGTCATTAGCGACCATGGGCATAAAATCACCTTTAATGACTTTATCGGAGCCTTTTTTGCGCACTTCGTATTTAACATGCAGATAAGGTATCCAGTCACCTTCGGCAAAACCGTTGGAGTTAATATCCAGAGCACGAATATCGGCTTCCAGGTGAACATCGGACTTTTCTGAAGGAGTCATCATGCCCTCCGGTTCCATGCGCACAGGCTGCAGGTAAACCGCCGCGATTTCCATGCCGTTACGCTGTTCGGGAACCCCAATAGGGTATTCTACGGCCTGTGCTGATAAACTGGACAGAAGCAGACTGGCCCCTAAAAGGAAGGGAACTTTTGAAGTAAAAAATGACATAAAAGAGAACTCCTGTTTATCTAATCTAATATTATATTTAATCTAAATGATAACAATTATCATTTATGTTACATTTGAATGTTATTCTTTGTCAAATGTTATAATTAGAAAATAGTAAAATACTTTAATTAACTTGATCTATATCAGTCTAATAGGGAAGTTTCTGATGATATGTGTATGTGATATCTAAATCATAAACTGGAAAATGTTACAAATCGTAACTTTGGGCTATAATTCAGACTATGAAACAGCCAGTACAGAATTTGCTTAGGGAACGCGCCTTATTATTATTTATTGGCGGTTTTTTTCTTATTTGTTCACCGGTGCGTTATATCTGGGCAGATGAGTTTATGCCCTGGTACAGCCCTTATCTGATCTGGTTCGGGCTTATTATTCTGACCTGGTTTCTGTATCGCTGGTTAAAACGCCATGAATTTTGATTTATGGCAATTATTTGCCTCCGGTGTGGTTTATCTCGGCGTCTTGTTTCTTATTGCCTGGCTGGTAGATAACAAACCTAAATTCTCCAAACTGGCACGGCATCATTTAATTTATTCCCTTTCCCTTGGTGTTTATGCGACGTCCTGGAGTTTTTATGGCAGTGTCGGCTTTGCAGAACGGCAGGGTTACAGCTTTTTAACCATCTATCTGGGGGTGACCCTGGCCTGGTTATTATCGCCCTGGCTGTTTGCACCCATTTTAAAATTAAGCAAGGAGCACCAGTTATCCTCCTTTGCTGATCTGTTCGCCTTTCGTTATCAGAGCCAGTTTGTCGGTATTGTCGTCACGCTATTTATGCTGCTGGGCACCCTGCCCTATATTGCCCTGCAGATCCATGCTGTTACTGAGTCCATGCAGGTGCTCACCAATGAAGCCACACCCATAATGATTTCGCTGGGTTTCTGTCTGACTCTGGTTATGTTTGCCATTTTATTCGGTGCACGGCACAGTTCGGCACGGGAAAAGCACGAAGGATTGGTCGTAGCCATTGCCTTTGAATCGCTGGTCAAGCTATTTGCTCTGCTCAGTGTCGGTCTGTTTGCCCTGTATTCAGTATTTGACGGTTTTTCCGGTCTGCAGCAATGGCTGGCCGATAACCACGGTAAGCAGCAGGAACTGATGGCACCCATCCGTGACGGATCCTGGAACAGTTTGATTTTTCTGTCGTTCTGTGCGGCTCTGTTCCTGCCGCGCCAGTTCCATATGGGGATCAGTGAGAATTTTGACAGTAAATCCATTCATACGGCCAGCTGGGCATTCCCTGCACTGCTGTTATTAATGAACCTGCCTATTCCCGTAATACTATGGGCCGGACAGTTTATGCAGACGTCCACATTAGCGGATTTTTATGTGCTGGGCATTACCCTGCACAGTGATAATACCCTGCTGCCGCTGCTGACCTTTATTGGCGGCCTGTCCGCAGCCAGTGCCATGATGATTGTTACCACACTGGCACTGGCCAATATGATTATGAACCATTTTGTTCTGCCGGCTGTGTTCCCCCGTAAGTTCAGTCATAAAAGCACCAATATTTATCAACGACTGCTGCAGGGCAAACGTATTCTGATAACCGTTATTATTATGTCCGGCTTTGCCTTTGACCTGTTACTGTCAAGACACCAGGGACTGGCTCAGCTTGGCCTGATTTCCTTTGTGGCGGTTGCCCAGTTTCTGCCCGGAACCATTGGCCTGCTGTACTGGCAGGGTGCCAACCGACTGGGTTTTCTAAGCGGTTTGTTTGCCGGTTCACTGGTATGGGCTTATGCCTTGTTATTGCCTCTGCTGGTTAATTCGGGTTTTCTGTCCCAGGCTGTGTTTGACACCATTCCTGCTTTCAGCAGTTTGTTTAACAGTTCGGATCACTGGGGTTCCGTCACCTTTGCTTCACTGTCTGCCAATTTTGTCCTGTTTGTGCTGGTATCCCTGCTGACCCGGGCCAGTGCGGCAGAAAATGAAAATGCCTTAAATTGCTGTTCCAAAACGCTCACACCGCCAAAGGGTGTTATGGTGGTACGTTCCATTGACAGTATCAAGGAACAACTGGCCCTGTTGCTGGGTGAGAATATGTCCGACAAGGAGGTTGAAAAAGCACTCCGGGATTTATCCATGGACAGAGATGATACCAATCCCGTGCATTTGCGTCAGTTAAGGGAGCGGATAGAGCGCAATCTTTCCGGCCTGATCGGCCCCATTCTGGCCAGAGTGGTGGTGAATGAAAAGCTGGCACTGGATACCGATACCCGGGATTTTTTTGCCAAAAGCTTCCGCTATATGGAAAACCGTCTGGAAGATTCCAGAACCCGTCTGGAAGGTGTAGCAGGGGAACTGGATGATATGCGCCGTTACCACCGGCAGGTATTGCAGGATTTGCCATTGGGCGTCTGTTCAGTGGGTATTAACGGTGAAGTCATTAACTGGAATCGTGCGATTGAAAAACTGTCCGGTATCAGGGCAGAACAGATTTTGGGTGAGCCCATACAGACACTGCCCTCACCTTTGGGCGAACTTTTTTACAGTTTTATTCAGGGTGAAGAACAGCAATTAAGAAAAATACAGGTCCATATTAATCATACCCGGCGCATTTTTAATCTGCACAAGTCATCATTAATCAGTTCATTCCGGCGTTCAAGACTCAATGAAAGCATTGCAGGGGATAAAAATACCGGACTGGCCTATACCGATGGTGTCGTTTTGCTGGTGGAAGACTTAAGTGACTTACAGGAACTGGAAAACCGTCTGGCTCATAGTGAGCGTCTGGCTTCTATAGGCAGGCTGGCGGCAGGAGTAGCGCATGAGATCGGTAACCCGGTAACAGGTATTGCATCGGTAACGCAGAACCTGATGGCTGAGGATGATGAGGAGTATTTAAAACAGCATCTGAATCAACATCTGGAAGAGGTATTAAATCAGACGCGCCGAATAACGACTATCATCCAGTCCTTATCCAGTTTTTCCCGCAGTGGCAATTATCTGAAACCGCCCAGAAAACCATTATCTCTTAAACTCTGTGTAGATGAAGCAATACATCTGGTGACACTGAGCCATAAAGCCAAACACCAGGTTATTGTTAATGAATGTTCAGCAGAACATATTATCAGCGGTGATCAACAGCAGTTAGTTCAGGTTTTTGTTAACCTGATCAATAATGCCAGTGATGCCTCACAGGATGAAGATACCATTTATATTCGTTCCACACAGCAGGATAATATGATCAGGATTGAAGTCATTGATCAGGGCAGCGGCATTCGAGAAGAAGATAAAAAGCGGTTGTTTGAGCCTTTTTTTACTACTAAGTCCGCCGGAGAAGGCATGGGGCTTGGCCTGTCCATTGTGTACAATATTATTCATGATCACGGCGGAGATATTAAAGTGACGGATAGAATGGTTAATGAACCCGGAGCCGGCACCTGTTTTATAATTGATTTGCCGGCGGCTGATCATAATGAGCAGGACAACAGCAAGGAAAGTTAATATGAAAAGATTACTGGTTATTGATGATGAACCTTTAATTCGGGATTCACTCAAACGCCTGCTGGAAAAAAACAACTATCAGGTACTGACCGCAGAGTCGGTAGAAGAAGCGGTACAGATACTGGCTAAACAGGCATGTGAACTGATCATCAGTGATTTAAGGCTGCCCGGTGAAGAAGGCACCCGCATACTGGAATACTTTCCTGATATTCCGGTGATTATAATGACCAGCTATGCCAGTGTCAGCTCAGCCGTAGATGCCATGAAAATGGGGGCTAAGGACTATATTTCCAAGCCGTTTGATCACACTGAGCTGTTGTTAATGGTTGAGCGGATCCTTAAGGAACGCAAGCTGGAACTGGAAAACACCGTATTAAAACAGCAGCTTTCCAGAGAACATCAGGTTTACGGCATGATCGGAGACTGTCCGGCTATGCGGGAAGTCAATCAACGCATACACAAGGTGGCCCCTCTGGATACCTCCGTCCTGATACTGGGCGAAACCGGCACGGGTAAAGAGCTGGTGGCCAGAGCCATACATGAGTACAGTACCCGCAGTGCGGCTTCCTTAATCAGCATCAACTGTGCCGCTATTGCAGAAAACCTGATTGAATCAGAGCTGTTTGGTTATAACAGGGGGGCCTTTACCGGTGCCGATAAAGATCACCCCGGCTTAATTGAAGCAGCAGACGGCGGTACTTTGTTCCTGGATGAAATTGGTGAACTGTCACTGGATATTCAGGCGCATTTACTGCGAGTATTGCAGGAAGGTGAAGTCCGGCGTGTGGGTTCTACCCAGTCCAGAAAAGTGGATATTCGACTGATTGCCGCAACCCATAAAGATTTACAGGCTATGGTGGACAAGGGCAAGTTTCGCAGCGATCTGTTTTTCAGGCTCAATGTCTTTGATATCCGTTTACCACCGCTTAAGGAACGTAACGGCGATATTGTTAAACTGGCGGATTACTTTCTGGAGGATATGCGCAAAAAAATGGCCAAACCGGAAGTGCATTTTTCAGCCGAAGTACTGGCTCTTTTTCAGCAATACGACTGGCCGGGCAATATCCGGGAAATGCAGAATATTATTGAACGTGCGGTCATTCTGGCAGAGGGCGATAAAATTACCCGTGAGCACCTGTCCTTATTTAGCAAAGAACAGAATCAGAAAAGTTCCCGAACTCAACTCAATGAATCAGAACCGATTGTGGATGTGGATAAAGAAAAATTATCCCTGGATGAATACCTGATCCACTTTCTTAAAGTGAATGAGCATTTAACGGAAACCGAACTGGCCAGACATCTGGGGATCAGCCGCAAAACCTTATGGGAAAAACGCAACCGGTTGAATATACCTAAACGAGCCAGATAGTTTTAATCATTTACTATGATGCCATTTCCGAGGTAGAGCCGTGACCATTTAAAATTTTTGATAAGATTTTTCGGCTGATGTCCAACTATTTCCTTCGGTTAACTGATGAGGGGCTTAGTTATAAAATAACGTCTTGACGTCACAACGTTATAGCGCTATTCTTGGTTAAGCGAGGTAGAGTAATATGAGCGAACTATCAAAAAGATCAACAGTTTACTTTGAGGATGATGTTCACCAGGCATTAAGAATTAAGGCAGCGACAACACACCAATCCATTTCTAAAGTAGTAAATGAAGCTGTACGACTTGTGTTGCGAGAAGATCAGGAAGACCTGAGCGCTTTTTCAGAAAGGGCGAATGAACCAACATTAAGCTATGAGGAACTATTAGAAGATTTAAAATCACATGGCAAATTATAGTCTCGCGTTTAAAAAATCCGTTGCTAAAGATCTTCGAAATATTCCAAATAAAGATGTAAAACGCATACTAAAATGTATTGAGCTTCTTTGTGAAAATCCAAGAGCTGATGGCTGTATTAAGCTTTCGGGTCAAGAGCGATACAGAGTAAGACAAGGTGTTTACCGTATCATTTATGAAATTCAGGATACAGAGCTGACTATTCTTGTAGTTAAAGTTGCACATCGTAGTGTTGTTTATAAAAACAACTAACAAACTCATTCTTCTATTGGCATCTGTAGAAAACTCAGCCATCCGAACCCGGCTTTAAATTAGGTAAATTGGCATTAGCAATCACATGCAAAACAATACCGCAGCCAATCAGAAAGACAACACTGGCCAGCAGGCTGGCAAAAATAGGGTGATCGGTGC
>JALTKC010000328.1 GCA_027076245.1 Gammaproteobacteria bacterium | reverse complement strand
GGACAATATAGTCTTTTAATTCCTGATTACGGATACTGAAGGCCTGTTCCAGCATCTGTGTTATTTTCAGTTCCTGCAGGGCCTGTTCATCCAGCGGCTGTTCGTCTGCCAGTTCGGTATCAACAGCCTGTTTTACCCTGCGTTCACTCAAAACCACCTGGCGGGGATCGGGCAGTCTTAAGTTCATGGGTGATATTATGGCCGCCGCCTGTTCAAGTCGGTTCTGTACATCATCCGGACTGTCATGTTTCAGACTGTCCAGTACGTTCAGAATATTGCTTTGATTCTGCGCCCCCAGGTAGGCAATCTGCCGGATAATAATATCAGCCCGTTTGGTAAAGTTCTGCAGGGCACGGCGTAAAGCCGGCAGCATGGTATCGGATGCTTTACGCATACGCAATTCAATGGTGTCCAGTATATGCCATAATACGGACTGCTGAGCTGACTGTAGCAGTTCCGGTGCCAGCTGTCTCAGGCGTTTTTCAGCCTGTGCTTTAAAGTCTTTGCGTTTTCTGCGAATACGGGCAATGGTCTGTTCAATCTGATCGCGGTGTTTTTCCACACTGTCTGCTGACAGGCGTATAGACAGATCGGGCTGGAAGCGCTTTTCCATAAAGTCAAAAAAGTGCTCTGAGGCCTGCTGCACCATAACCTGTGATTCCACTTCCTTAACCAGCTCCCGTTTACTGTCCTCCAGCTCGGCAATGACATCGGTAAAATCAGTAATAATACGTTCCGAGTATTCGTAAGCATCCAGCAGATCATGTGCCTCACCGCGATTAAGAAAGGCTTCCAGAGCATTAAGGGTATTACGGGTATTTCGATGCCGGGTGCGTACCCGGGTACTGTTTGCCTCCACCAGCGGCTGAGTAAACAGGCGCCCCATCCGGCTGAATGGATAGGTGGACTGAAAGGTGACCTGATCCACCTGTTTTTCTATCCAGCCGTTTTCCACCAGCAGATTTAATGTCCAGCCGGCCTGTTCACGGACATTTTTAAAACGCGGTGCGGATAAATCACCCTCCTCTATCTCAGCATCATCCAGTTCTGTTAAAGGTGTACGGGCCAGGGCCTCTTCAAAAATTTCTATTAGCTGTTCCCGCCGTAAAGACTCACCGTAGTCGGCATTGGCACTGTACTGGCGCTCATACAGCAAGCGCAGACATTCAGCCACCTGTTCACGGTATTTACTGGTCAGTGGTTTGAAAAACTGCTGGCGTTGAGCGGAAAAAAACATGGATCAGACAGGGGATTGTTATATAATAGAGGCAAGATTGTAACAGAATAAATCAGCCAGAGAAACAAGCATTTGTTTATCACTAACTGCTGATTTAGCTCTAAAAACACATCATCCTGATGTTATAAGGGGACTTAAAATGAGTACCAGAATCTTACCCGCCATCATTCTGTCCGGCCTGACTTTTTCCGCACTGTACAGTATTAATGCTTATGCTCATCCCAACCATATGAGTTTTGAAGATATTCTGCATGAGGTTCAAAACAGCTGGCAGAGTATCATACATACTACAGATAAACTTCTGCATGACAGCCAGGAGCAACAGCAAAAGCACGGTGATTTAATTCCCTGCAAGGAACAGCAGCATAAAGCCAGCCCCTGCAAAAAGCAGTAAGTGTTGTTTTAGCCTGCGGTTTCAGACTCATTAACTATCTGATATTGTTTTTGAGCTTCGTTATCAATCACTTCTTCTTCGTTTTCTATCATGGCACAGTTTTTTGCCATGCGGGCCTGTATAGCACTTTGCCAGGCCAGGCTCTGTTTTGAATCCAGCTGATCTTCCGGTGTTAAACAGGCTTTGGCGGCTTGTGCTACAAAATGGGCGGCCTGAGCCGACCAGTCGGCATTTTCTCCACAGGCAGTATAGGTTTTTACTGCCAGAGATTTAACATTTTTATAGGCACCTTCCAGTTCCACCGGTGTGCGTTCCCTGTTCTTTACCACCTCCAGTGCCTGTTTGATGATCGGCTCATCACTCAGATACTGAACGCTTTCAACAAACCGGGCAGCCAGTTGTCTCTGCTCTTCCACAGGTAAATTTTCCAGTACTTGTTTAAGGTCTTTGTCATTTGCAATAGCCATAATTTTTCCTTTATGTCACCTTCACCTTAACCAGCTCTTCCCCGTCAGGATCGGTTACATGTACCGCACAGGCAATGCAGGGATCAAAACTGTGTATGGTTCGCAGGATTTCTATGGGCTGTTTAGCATCATGCAGCTGGTGATTATCCTGCAGAGCCGCTTCATAAGCACCCGGTTTACCCTGCTGATCCCTGGGACCGGCATTCCAGGTACTGGGTACTACGGCCTGATAATTGGCAATTTTCTGATTTTCTATCACTATCCAGTGACCTAACGCTCCTCTTGGGGCTTCCATAAAACCGACACCCTGTGCTTTTTTAGGCCATGTGGGGGGCTCCCAGAGTGTATCATTAAAGGTTTGAATGTCTCCGGCTTTTATATTGGCCATTAACTGGTCATACATACCCTGCATACCATCCACAATAACCTTGGTTTCCAGGGTTCTGGCCGCGGTACGCCCTAAAGTGGAATACAGAGCCTGTACCGGTAAATCCAGTTTTTTCAGCGTCATACCCACCAGCTCTCTGGTCTGTTCATGGCCTTTGGCATACAGGGTTAACACTCTTGCCAGCGGCCCGACTTCCATAGGTATGCCTTTCCAGCGGGGTGATTTAAGCCAGGAATAGCTCTTGTCCACTTCCAGATGTTTATAGGGTGGTTTGGGACCGGTATAGTTCAGATCGGTTTCACCGTCATAAGGGTGCAGACCTCTGTCTTTACCCTGACTGTAGTCATACCAGGAATGGCTGACAAACTCCTGAATTTCCGCATCATTATTCAGATCCACAGGATGCACAGTGGACAGATCCCGATTCAGGATCACACCGGATGGTAAAAAGAAGCTGGAGGGATCATCCATGGAGGTAGCAGGCAGATCGCCATAACACAGGAAGTTACCCAGTCCTTCACCTCTCTGGCCCCATTCTTTATAAAATGAGGCGATGGCCAGGGTATCAGGCACATAAACCTGATCCACAAAAGTCCGCATCTCATTAATGACATTCTGTACCTGAGCCAGTTTTTTAATATTAATGGCGGAATCCGAGTTTAAATCAATGGCTGAGGCCACACCGCCCACCAGAAAATTAGGATGCGGATTTTTACCGCCGAAAATAGTATGCAGTTTGACTACATCACGCTGCCAGCTCAGTGCCTCAAGGTAATGGGATACGGCCATCAGGTTGGCTTCCGGCGGCAGTTTATAAGCGGGATGCCCCCAGTAACCATTGGCAAAAATACCCAGTTGCCCGCCTTCTACAAAAGTTTTTAATTTCTTTTTCATATCAGCAAAATAGCCGGGCGATGATTTGGGCCATTGACTGATGGACTGTGCCAGCTCCGAGGTGGCTTTGGGATCGGCGTCCAGTGCGGATACTACATCAACCCAGTCCAGAGCATGCAGATGGTAAAAATGCATAACATGATCATGAACATACTGGGCCATAATCATTAAGTTACGGATTAACTGGGCATTGGGCGGTACAGGATAGTTCAGGGCATTTTCCACAGCCCTGACAGAAGCAATACCATGCACCAGAGTACACACCCCGCAGATCCTCTGGGTAAAGGCCCAGGCATCTCTCGGATCACGTCCCTGCAGAATCAGTTCTATTCCGCGTACCATGGTTCCGGCAGAATAAGCCTGAGCTATTTTATCCCCTTCCATCTGCGCTTCTATTCTCAGGTGCCCTTCTATTCGGGTGATGGGATCCACTACAACACGTTCACTCATTTTATTCTCCCTGTTATTCTTCTGTCAGATGATCGGATATCAGTTCACTCAGGCCAATGACCGGTATCTCCATATTATTTTCTTCCAGACCTTCTTCCAGAACCAGCCGGCAGTTGGCGCAGGCTGTGACCATGACTTCTACATTAATTTCATCGAGTTGGGCTTTTTTACGTTTAAAGGCGGTCAGACGTATTGCATCCGCCCGTTCATTGGCACTGACACCACCGCCGCCACCGCAGCACCAGTTCATTTTGCCGTGATCGGACATTTCCACAAAATTGCTGGCCACCAGACCCAGCAGATGCCGGGGCTGTGCTTCGACACCACCCTTGCGTACAATCTGACAGGGATCATGGAAGGTCAGTCGTTTGCTGTACTGGCCCGATGTTTTCAGCTTACCGCTCTGGCGCAGTTGATCCAGCAGTTCCAGAATATGCACCACTTTAAACGGATAAGGCCGGCCTATCAGATTAGGGCCGTCCCAACGGATGGCCGTATAGGCATGGCCGCATTCCGGGCTGATCACGTATTTAACCTGCAGTTTTTCTGCGCCGTCCACCACCCGCTGCACAAGCTCACGGGCAATATCACTGCTGCCGATCTGAATTCCGGAGTTAGTGG
This sequence comes from Gammaproteobacteria bacterium, assembly GCA_027076245.1. Taxonomy (GTDB): domain Bacteria; phylum Pseudomonadota; class Gammaproteobacteria; order GRL18; family GRL18; genus JANELJ01. The sequence continues at coordinate 11,461 of JALTKC010000328.1, read as the reverse complement.
CTTCAAATGCTTCAGAGCACAGGGTCCAGCTGATCCCGGCCTGTTTAAAGATTTTTGCCAGTGATTCTATGTATTCCGGAAAATTTATGATCTCCATAGACGACAGCAAAGCCATATAATCCGCCCCCCGCACATCAATGGGAATGGTTAATCCAGTATCAGCTTCAATATGGCGGATCTGAGCTTCCAGTGCTTTCAGACGTACCCCCATGGGACTGCCGATTTTAACCGCCCGGGTACTGGCACCCACCAGCCCTTCGGGAGCATGATCGGAAGCCACCATGCCTTCGCGCACTTTACGGATCATGGTGGAAATATCATTACCGACCGGACAGACCATGGAGCAGCGCCCGCACAGGGTACAGCCGTCATAAATCAGCGGTTCCCATTCGGCCAGCAGTTCATCGGTTACAGGTTTGTGCAGTCCAAGCATTTTTTTCAGCTTGCCCCAGAAAGTATATTCACTTTCCCAGACCCGTTTTAAGGGTTCTACCTTGTTAATCGGCGTATAATGGGGATCGCCGGTTTCGGTATAAAACAGGCAGGCTTCCGCACACAGTCCGCAGTGGACACAACTGCTGAAAAAGGCGGCCGTAGGTGCATCGATCTGTTCTTTTAAGGCATTGATCCCTTTTGCCAGGCTTAATTGTGTAGTCATGATTCAATCCCCTTACGTCCCATCATTGCACCGGTGTACCAGCGAGCCAGAAACAGGCTAAAGGCATGCATCAGTTTGGTAAACGGGAACACCACCAGTAATAATTCCACACTCAGGATATGCAGGCCCAGTGCCGCAGGATAGGGGTTTATCATTCTGTGATAAGCGATATAACCCGTCAGCAGGGGCAAAAAGGTCACCAGCCAGACCAGATAGTCTTCATAAGTGCTGAGAAATTTCATAACCGGATGGGTCAGCCGATGAATCAGCATGGCCAGCATGGCAAACATGGTTACCGCCGCAGCACTGTCCACCAGCGGATTGGGCAGGCCGGGCCACTTAATGCCCAGCGTGGCATGCAGCAATTCAATATGGGGTACAAATAACAGCAGGCAGACAAAAAATCCGATATGCCAGATATAGCCCACAACCACCACAAAAGGTGAGCGTCTTAAGGTTCCCTTATCCACCAGAGAACGGCTGAGAATATTTTTAAACCCCGGGCCCCATTCTGTCCCCCTGGGTTCAGAATAATCCTGTTTTCTGCCCAGCAGGACAATTTCCAGGATCCGGATCAGCACACCGATAATAAATATACTGACAGCAATATTAAAACCACTGCCCCGTGTCCAGATAAGGAAGTCATTGGCATTGCTGATATCCATGCTTAACCCTCCTGGCTGGTGTTTTTATTAACTGAAAAATCATCCACTGACACCGACGTGTGCTGAGATACCGCCGACGTTTTAGTTGAACGGTTCATAAGGCCCGCAGCCGCACCCACAGCCACACCGGCCGCCACCGCATAACCGGCGGCTTTTGCATAATCACCATCAGGAATAGACAGAGCCTTGTAGAAGCTGCCGGCATCCCAGAAGTCGGGTTCTGAACAACCCAGACAGCCATGCCCTGATTCCACCGGCCAGGAGGTCTGCTGATTCCATTTCAGCGTAGCACAGGCGTTATAGGTCATGGGACCTTTACAGCCCAGCCGGTACAGACACCAGCCTTTTCTGGCCCCTTCATCGTCAAAGCTCATGGCAAACTGGCCCTTGTCATAAAAAGACCGGCGGTAGCAGCGGTCATGAATACTCTGACCATAAAAGACTTTAGGACGCCCCAGATCATCCAGTTCAGGAATACTGCCAAAGGTCAGGTAATGCGCCAGTACACCGGTAATGACTGTAGGCACCGGTGGGCAGCCGGGAATATTTATCAAAGGCTTGTCCTTAACCAGTTCCCCGACTGAAACCGCCCCGGTCGGATTAGGACTGGCATGAGGCAGACCGCCATAGGCTGCGCAGGTTCCCACGGCAACCACAGCGTGAGCATTGGCTACAGTTTCGCGCAGCATATCCACATTACTGATCCCAGCAATCGTGGAAAAGCCCGGGTTGTCCAGAGGAATGGAGCCGTCCACAATCACCAGATACTTACCTTTGTTGTCATGCATGGCCTGTTCCCGAGCCTGTTCAGCAGCACTGCCAGAGGCGGCCTGCAGAGTATGATGATAGTCAAGTGAAATGTGATTGAATATCAGCCCTTCTATAGTTGGACTGTGAGAACGGGTCAGGGATTCGGTACAGCCGGTACATTCCTGAAAGGACAGCCAGATCACCGAGGGACGCCGGGCTGTTTCCAGAGCCGCAGCCACTGCCGGCATCATGGAAGGAGGTAAAGCCATTAGAGAAGTTAATGCACTGCAGTATTTCAGAAACCCACGCCGGGTGATCCCCTGCTGCTGTAACATCTCCAGTAATGATTGCTTGCTCATTATCCTTCCCCTTACCTGTTATGTTAGCTGTTCTATTAGCTGTCCTGACTCCACCGTGTTTTTAACCTTTCCAGTCCCAGGCTGATATCTTCCTGCTGGGCAAAAACCATGTCCGGTAAATAGCTGATTTCAATTATTTTACCGATAAGTTCTTCTGCCTCATTATAATGACTGATCAGCCAGACACCGCTATAGGCTGTCTCCTGAAAAATACTTTTACCCAGGGCATTGAGCTCTATTGTGACTTCACCCCTGCCCAGTATCTGTTCCAGTTTCTGTTCTTCTCCTGCCGACCAGGGCATGGCACGTAAATCAATACGATGCGCCTGTTTTGAATTTAGCAATGCTTCCAGTGCCTGCTCTATTTCACTGAGAATACCGGGCAGATTGCCGGTTTCCAGTGCCGGATTATCAACGGCTATTTTTATATCGGATAAGTGCTGCATATCCTGTCCGCTTTTAACGACTGAACCGGAGTATCTATAACACCCCATTGTTCCAGTACCTGTTTCACTTTATTGCCTGCTTCAGACAGGGACTGATTAACGTCTGAAGTCAGCTGGCTGCCCCAGTCAATGGTTTTCGGCTCAATACCAATTAACGCTCGTTGTTCGGGTAACTGTTCCGTTAGACGACTCATATCAAAGAGATCCTGCAAAGAGACTTCATGCACGCTTTTACCCGGCTGAGCAAGAAACTGATCCATAGATTGATCCTGCAGGCAGTACACACTGCCGGCTGGCTGGTTTAAACGGATTGCATCCAGAATAATGAGTTTTTGAGTGGAGCAGATAAGAGTGAGCAGATCAAAGCTCAAAGTCCCCCCGTCGATTAATTGAATATCAAATTGCTGCTCCCAGTGAGGATAAGCTTTCTGAATATAATCGAGAAGGTGAATACCAATACCTTCATCCTGTAGTAAGGTATTGCCAATGCCGAGAATAATAGCCATTCAGCCTCCTTGAAATGTATCAGGGAATACATTTCTTTATAGTAACAACATTACTTTTTTTGTGGAATTTATCAAGTGTTTTTGAGTTTTTTTTAATGATAAATGATCTATCTCAACATCATTTCAGGCACAACTAATATTTACAGTGTTATAGCCTGTTTCAAATATGTTAAGCTTGATTTTGTTAACCTTTTATTAAGAGTTCCCTATGTGTCTTGCCATACCCATGAAGGTCATTGAAATCGACAGATTGATAGCGCGTTGTGAAGCAAAAGGTATTGAGCGAGACGTGAGTCTGTTTATGCTGCAGGACGTGACAGTAGCGGTCGGGGATTATGTCGTGGTTAATCTGGGCTATGCGATACAGAAAGTTTCCCAGACCGAAGCTATGACCGCCTGGGAAGTATATGATGAGATGTTGCAGCTTTCGGAGCAGGAAGAAATTATGCCTGATAATAAACCTGAGAAATAACTCTGTCCGGCCTGAATCGAAACAAACATGGCCAGACAGAAATTTTTACCTTGGCAAAATTCTGGAAATTTTGGACCCCTGTATGCCCAGCCCGGCCATCAGACCTTCCTGTGCAAAGGCAAACACATAAACTGATTCAGTCACGGTAGTATTGGTAAATGAACGAGCCATGCCTTCATCCACCAGAACAATTGAAGGCCCTGCACCAATTTCCCAGCCGCTGTTATTTTCCAGTAAATAATTCAGACTCTTGTCATCCATAAAAAACATGGCATAACCATATTTCTGGGCGCCGATCTGCAGACCGTAGGAACCGGCTGTCAGACTATAATAGCCATTCACACGGCCTCTCTGATACAGCGCACCCTCTCCATATTGACCGCCCACACCGAAACCGGCCTTAATGACTTTAGGAAAAACCAGAATGGCTTTGGCTTTTTTGGACAGTTCCAGGGCAAACGGGCTGGATTTATACAGTTTCTGTAAAGCAACCTGGGAACGCTGGTTGATTTCTGCGGCGGTAGAGTCAATACCGGCACTGTGTTTTACATTATCAGCTAGCTCACTGGCACCTTTCCCAATATCTTTAGCTACACCAACCACGCTGTCCGTTACTTTTTCAAGTCCCTATCCAAGGGCAAAAACACTGGAACTGAGTAATAAGGCTAAAACTGAAGCCAGAACAGTAAAGCTAGAAATCTTCCTGGTATGCATAATAAATAATTCCGATTGCTCTAAAACTGTGATTTTAACAGATAAATCTTAATCAATCCTGAATGTTATTACACTTCAGCAGAACCCTGTATTTACATTAGCCAGTCTTACTGAACAGTTAAAAATCAGTGATATAAAATGCTTTTTTAAAGTGATATTTCAGACATTACACGAAATATGACGTGATATTTCGTGGCGGGTTTGATATATCACAACAAGGAATAACTCATGGATCAGGATTGTGTTTAATAACCCCCTGATATTTATATGTTTTCAATAAACAATAAAATTGGCACACTAAATGCTTTTATTTAGGTATGTAAAGTTGAGCAATATTCCTTACTCTCCAATATTGTTTGATATTTTACGGTTAGAGAATTTAAAGTAATACGTTCTCCTTACTCGTATTATTTAAAGGCTCACAAGCATTAACCATTTACTGTTTGTACATTTTAATGTGTTGGTACAAATAAGTGAAAAAACATTTTGGCCCCTATGGAAACATCGGGGCCTTTCTTTTGTCTGCTACTTTTTCTCTGATTTTTTATCCGGTACATCAAACACCACTGCTTCACCTTCTACCCGAGGATCGGAAGCTGCTTTTACCCCCGTCTTATAGTCCCAGGCAATAGCCTGCATATTGCCGTACACCGAATCCAGTACTGTGGTTTTATGCCCCATTCGCTGTAATGCCTGCAGGGTTTCTTCTGACAGGGCTTCCGGCTCATAAAAAATACTGTCCGGCAGGTACTGATGATGGAAGCGGGCACGGCTGACCCATTGCTGTGGATCAAAATTCTGTTCCATGCTCAGAATGCCTAGCAGCACCATAGTAATAATGCGGCTGCCTCCCGGAGTGCCTATCAGGGCCACACCCTTATTGGTTTCTACCATTGTGGGACTCATACTGGATAAGGGGCGCTTGCCCGGTGCAATGGCATTGGCTTGTGCACCGACCAGACCATAAACATTAGGTGTGCCGGGGCGGGCGGAAAAGTCATCCATTTCATCATTAAGCAAAACACCGGTTCCCTTCGCAGTAAAACAGGAACCAAAAGGATAGTTAATACTCATGGTGGCAGACACCCTGTTACCCTGAGTATCGATAATGGAAAAATGGGTGGTATCCTGCCCTTCCGGCGCTTTGATAATACCCGGCAGACTGTCACTGGGTGTGGCTTTGTCCAGCCGGATACCGGCGGCCAGACCCTGAGCATAAAAGGGGTGAGTTAAACGCTTAACCGGCACCTTAACAAAATCACTGTCCCCCAGGTATTCTGCCCGGTCCCGATAGGCCCGGCGCATGGCTTCCACTATCAGATGCACCTGTTGAGCCTGCTCCATAGACTGCAGATTATAGTTCTGCAGGATCTGCAGTATGCTGGCCAGAGCAATACCGCCGGATGAGGGTGGCGCTGCGGAAATAACCCGCATATCACGATAAGTAAATGTAATCGGCTGCCTTTCTTTAAGACGGTAGTTTTTCAGATCATCAAGCTGCCAGATCCCCTTTGCTTTTTTAACCGCATTAACCATTTTAATAGCGGTAAAACCCTGATAAAAATCCTTACCGCCGGTTCTGGCAATCTGCTTCAGGGTTTTTGCCAGATCGGTCTGTATGATCTTATGGCCTATTTCCGGCACCTGATTATTGTGCAGAAAAATTCTGGCGGATTCCGGGTAAGACTGCAGTACGGACAGACGAAACTGTGCCATTTCCTGATAATGTTCAGTAACGCTGAAGCCCTGTTCAGCGTATTGTATGGCCGGCTGTAAGACCTGCTCCAGAGGCAGAACACCGTATTGTTCTGACAGGTGCACCATAGCCGCCACGGTGCCGGGAATTCCGGCAGCCAGCGGCCCGTTGACAGAACTGTCAGGGATATAATTACCGGCACTGTCCAGATACATATCCCGGGTGGCTTTGGCCGGTGCTGTTTCACGCCCGTCCAGCATGATGGTTTTATTATTTGAGGCATCCCGGATCAGCCAGAAACCACCGCCGCCCAGACCGGAGCTGTACGGTTCCACCACGGCCAGAGCCGCCGTTACCGCCACTGCCGCATCAAAAGCATTACCGCCCTGCAGCAGGATCTGTTTACCGGCTTCTGTGGCCAGTGGATGAGCAGAAGCAATAGCAGCCTGCGGCGGTGTTTTAACAGGCTCAGCCTGTACTGACATTAAACACAGGCCGAGAGTCGATATAAGGAACAGTCGTAGATATTTTTTCAGCATTCTTTTCTCAACGTTGTTTTCTCAGTTTTTTTAAAGAGAATGTAAAGTATACTCACATGCGCTCTTTCAGGCCAAAAAAAGCCCCTTAAATTGATGATTATTTAAGGGGCTTTTTTATAAAATGAAAACTTAAATACAATATAAATAAGGGGAATTTAACCGCCTGTCAGTTTTTTGTATTTTTCCATTAATTCTTCTTCTGTTTCTTCATGATCCGGATCTTTTGGAATACAGTCAACAGGACAAACTTCCACACATTGAGGTTCATCATAGTGGCCGACACATTCGGTACAGAGATCGGGGTTGATTTCATAAATCTCTTCACCCATATAAATCGCTTCATTGGGACATTCGGGTTCGCACACATCACAGTTAATACATTCATCAGTGATATATAACGCCATTGGAAACCTCCAAAATAGATAATCTTAATAATTAATAAATTTGTAACTGAAGCAAGGCGTTTAAGAGCCCTGGCTTCAAATCGGTTACTGAACACTGGTTTTACCAGGTTCCCCCTCAATATCCCTTTCTCCGATATAAGACCTGCTATAGAGAAGCAAAGGAAATATGAACGCTGTCCACCCTGTCAGGTGTCGATATATTAACCTAATTTCTTTTTTATTTCAGCTATTACTTGCTGCGGCAGAAAGCGGCTGACATCACCACCTAGTCTCGAAACTTCTTTGACCAGGCTGGAAGATAAAAAAGCATAATTTTCTGCCGTGGTCAGAAAAATCGTTTCTATATCCGGTGCCAGATTACGGTTCATACCCGCCAGCTGGAACTCGTATTCATAATCTGAAACGGCTCTAAGCCCTCTTAGAATGACCGAGGCATTATGTTTTCTGGCAAAATCCACCAGCAGGGTATTAAAGCCGATGACTTCAACACCGGGCAGATCACTTAATACCCGGCTGGCCAGCTCAACCCGCTCCTGTAAATTAAACAGGGGTTGTTTACCGGTACTGTCCGCTACAGCCACAATCACTTTTTCAAACATTTTAGTGGCCCGTACTACCATGTCTATATGACCATTAGTAATGGGATCAAAGGTTCCCGGATAGACAGCATTAACCATAAAATGTTCGCTTATTCTTCTGTTATTACTTTTACATTAGCCGGTGCCGGGAATTTTTCCAGCAAGTTGTCAGGCACCTTACCCTGATCGGCACTGTGCAGAGCATCGGATTCCATTAAAATCAGGATCAGCGTCGTGACCATAACCGGCAGCAGACAGACACCGCCAATAAGCGCATATACCGCTTCTTTCATCCAGCCCAGGTTAGTATAGCCATAAATACCGATTAGGCCGATAGCGGTAAGCGTCAGAATCATTTTAATAAAAAACCAGCTGCGTTTAACAGCAATTTGCCAGTGGCACATTTCAAACCAGGAGGCATTATTGCTTTTGGATTTATGACTTAAGACAATAATACTGCCTAAAATCGATAAAGAAATCAGCGGCACCGCCAGCATTGGCCAGACCCAGGTGGAGGCCAGCCCAAGCGTCCCCACAAATATCAGAATATGATTGCCGATCAGATTGACCAGAAACAGATCATGGGGAATTTTGGCTTTTTTTCTTTCTTCTTCAGGAATTTCAAACTGCATGGTCGTTCCGGCATCTATATTAACAGGTACTTATTTTACCTTGCCAAAGCAACGCATACCAGCATTAATTACAATTCCAGTTCAGGCCGATAGCGCTTAATTAAGGCTCTGGCAGGTTCGCCATAACGCTTAATCCATTGTTCCAGAACCATCTTTGTCATTTTTGTTCCGCCGTTCAGGTGTTTTTCCAGACGCTCAAGGCCTTCATCTGATATACGGTTATCACGGGAAACACCCGGATTTCTTTGCTTTTCCATAAATGATTAACATGAATAAAATACTTAATACCTGGAATTTTATAAAATCAGCATCAGGTATCAATTAAATAATAAGCCAGTTGCCCGGCCGTTTTGTTTTTAGTGATATGCCATTGTTCAGGCAGTTGGGGTAATGGTGTATTCTTTTCCATTTCGATATAAATTAGAGCCTGCTCTGACAGACAGCCAGACTGGTTCAATAGCTGGCAAAATTTTTCTACTAAATGCTGGTTAAAGGGCGGGTCTAAAAAGACAATATCAAAGGGGCCGATATTTTCCTGCTGTAAATAGGTGGCAGCATCCATTTGCATCACCTGAGCATTATCCGCTTTTAATAAAGCCAGATTGCTGCGTAGCATTGTTATGGCCTGGGGATTTTTATCCACCATAACGACCTGAGCGGCAAAACGTGACAGGGCCTCAAACCCAAGCGCGCCGCTGCCGGAGAACAGGTCCAGACAGCGGGCATCGGCAATATCGGCCTGCAACCAGTTAAACAGAGTTTCTCTAACCCTGTCCATAGTGGGACGCAGGCCTTCGCCGTCAGGGAACTTCAGTTTACGACCACGCCACTGGCCGCCTATTATACGCAGCTCATTACTGCCCTTTTTTACCACCTGCTTTTTGCCAGCTAAAGGTTTTTTACTGGCTAATGGCTTTTTACCCAATAAAGGCTTTTTTCTAGTCTGTGAGTTTTTCAACATCCGGGCCCACAATAATGGTCGCCATTTTATCGGGGTGTACCCGGCGTTTAAAAGCCGATTTTATCTGCTCCAGGGTGACAGCTTCAATATGGGCATTGTATTTATCCAGATAATCCAGAGGTAAATCATAAAAGCCTATTACGGCCAGGTTTTCCACAATGTCTTTATTACTGGCCTGCTTTAAAGGGAAACTACCGGTGATATTCAGTTTGGCATTCTCCAGTTCTTCCTGAGTCGGGCCTTGTTCAATATACTGTTTCAGATTTTTTCTGACCAGAGCAATGGCTTCCTGAGTAGAGCTTTGCTTGGTGGTAAAACTGAACTGATAGGGTCCTTCGGCATGCATGGGTATCAGATAACTACCTATGCTATAGGTTAAGCCGCGTTTGACCCGCACCTCTTTCATTAGCCGGGCACTGAAGCCACTACCGCCCAGTATGTGATTGCCGACATAAAGCGCATAATAATCCTTATCGCCCCGTTTAATTCCGGGCTGCCCCATAAGCACGGTGGTTTGTGTGGAAGCATGGTTTATGCGCACTTCTTCAGCGTTAGCTAGCTGCGGTGCAGAAGGTAGTTGTGCGGCCTTTTTGCCTTCTGGCAAAGCCGCACTGATCTGCTCGGCATAGTCCCGTGCCTGCTGTTCACTTAGATCACCTACAATAGCCAGTACCGCATTTTTGGCTACATAATACTGTTTATAATAGTTAAGCAGATCAGCCCGTGTTAACGCTTTAAGGCTGTCCTTATTACCACTGGGCGGGGTGCCATAGGGGTGGTTTTTATACAGGGTTTCATAAAAGGCACGGGAGGCTTTTTTAGACGGTGTCTGTTCAATATAATCCAGCTGTACCAGCATCCTGGCCACTTCCCGCTGCATCGCATCCTTTGGGAAGTTGGCATTGGCCAGCACTTCGGTCAGCAGTTTTAAGGCGCCGTTTTTCTGTTTGTCATAGCTCAGGGTACGAATGTTAATCAGGGCCATATCCCGATAGCTGCCATTGCCATAGTCAACCCCCAGGGAAGCAAACTGCTCGGCAATCTGATCGGCATTCAAATTTTTAGTGCCTTCAAAAACCAGACCATTAGTCAGTTTAGCCAGACCTGCCAGCACAATACCGTCTTTTGATTTAAAACTGCTGTCTCTGGCCGCACCGGCATCAAAAATCAGGCGAAAGTCAATCATAGGCAGGGTATCGGCTTTCTGGAACAGCACTTCCATGCCGTTACGGGTGTACCAGCGGCTGACTTTACCAACACGGTCAGTATGGCCGTCCGTTTTAATCGTCTGAGCATAGCCTGCGGCAGTTAAAAGGCTCAGGGAAGTAAAAGCCAAGATCAGAATAAGAACTGTTTTTAATTTAAAACTTTTATAGCGCATATTATTTAACCTCCGTGCTGGCGGTTTCTGCTTTTGCATTAGCCGCATTCTTTTGAGACTGATGGTTTTGAGCCTGTTTATCAATCGGGGTTAAACGAGCTATGGTTAGTGTTTTAGGGATCAGATATTTACGTGCTACCTGCTGGATCTGTTCCGGGGTTATGGCCTGAATCCGCTCCACATAGCGGCTTTGCTCCTCCCAGCCAATACCCGTTGTTTCAGCAATGCCGATTTTCATGGCCTGATAAAACATGGAGTCCTGCTCATAAACCGCCGATGAAATCACCTGCGCTTTAACGCGCTGCAGTTCTTCTTCAGATACCGGATTCTGTTTTATATCCTCCACTTCCCTGAGCAGGGCGGCTTTCAGCTCATCAATAGTCACCTCTTTTGCCGGCGTGCCGTCCAGCAAAAACAGGGTCTGCATACGGGATTCCAGGGAATATCCGGCTCCGGCAGATGTAGCGATTTTACTGCCTCTGACCAGATGTTTACTAAAACGGGCACTGTCTCCGCCATCCAGAATACCGGCAAGCAGATCCAGAGCATAAGGCTCCCATGGTTGTTCAGCGGTATTAATGACCGGAACCTTATAGCCCATAACCAGATAGGGCAGTTTGGCTTCCAGTCGCATTTCCACCTGTTTGGGGCCTTTCTGTTCTACTTCAATCCGCGGCTTGACCGATTTCACCTTAAAGGG
>JALTKC010000327.1 GCA_027076245.1 Gammaproteobacteria bacterium | reverse complement strand
CCCCCAGGGATGCAGTAAACTGAATACTGTCCCCCTGACTGGTTCTAATGGTTTCTGCCGCTATCAGTTCTCTGAGTTTGCAGGCGAGTTTCTCTGTACCGACCAGATCAGTAGCAGGTAATAATACGACAAATTCTTCACCACCGATTCTTGCTGTTATGTCACTTTTGCGTATGAAATCCATTAATAAACGGGCTGTTCTTTTAATGGTTATATCACCTGCGGCATGTCCGTAGCTATCATTGATTTTTTTAAAGTCATCAATGTCCAGCATAATGACAGACAATGGTGATTTTTCCCGATGGGCTAAATTGATCATATTATTCGCGAAATTATGAAAATACCTTCGGTTATAAAGGCTGGTCAGGGGATCCCGGTTGGCCTGTTCCTGTAAACTGTCTTTCAGGATGTGTAATTGCCGGTTTATCTTGCTGAGTTTTCTGTAGTGGTACAGGCCGAAAAGCCCTACAATCGTTACACCGATTAACACCATAATTAAAAGTTTATAATCGGGTTTTTGTTCATAGCGGACAGAAATGTATTTATTGATAATCTTCTGACGGGTATTAGAAGGAGTCGCCTGAATCACTTTTTCAAACAGGCTCAGTAACTGTGGGTCATCATTTCTGACGCCGATGCTGAAGCTCCATTTTTCTGGAAATTTACCGGCAATTTTAAGCTCACCAATAAAATTCCGCTGGATGTGGTAGCTGATAGTTGCAATGGTTTCAACAAAGCCGAAAAGTTCTCCATTCACTACTTTTTGCAGTCCCTCATTAATATTCTCCACATCAACCACTTCAATATTGGGGTACTTTTTTCGAATAATCTCATTAAAGGCATAATCTTTAACAATACCGATTCTGGTATTTTCCAGATGGCTTATATTATCGATAAAGGCAACATCCATCCGGGTGGCCATGACCAGAGGAAGGTGCAGATAGGGGGAAGTAAAGTTCATGTATTTTTTTCGGTTTTCAGTCTCCATTGCCAGAGAAAAAATATCACATTGCCGGTTTTTGGCGGCCTGTACCGATTCTGTCCATGTCGTGGTTTTTAGTGGCTGAATTGGGATGCCGATTTCCTGCTGGAATAGTTTAAAAAAATCGGCCGTAATTCCGACATATTGGCCGCTTTCATCAAAACTCTCAAAGGGTGCAAAATCCGGATCGATACACATCCGTATTATTTTTTTCTTTTCCAGATAAGCGTTCTCTGCTTTGGAAAACAGTATGCGGCTCTTATTATTGTTATCGACGAACCAGTGTTTTTGCAGGCTGGTTTTTTCCTGCGGAGTGATCAGTTCGTAGGCTTTTTCAAAGATAGACACCAGTTCCGGGGTGTCTTTGTGTGAGGCAAAATGCAGGCTTTCAATATCAGCATCGTGTAAATCAAGAAAACCACCCTGTTTGATATTGGTAATGATGTTCTCAGTTGCGTGGTAGTTGGTTGTCAGCATATTATCAATAGCAATATCAACTTTTGCAGTGGAAAGTGCCTGCAGCATCTGCAGACTGGTCTCATAGTCTATAAAAATAGCTTCAGGATAACGTTGTTTAAGTACTTTTGTTGATGACCAGCCTTTTCCAACGGCGATTTTTCGGCCTTTGAAATCAGCAGGGGAGTTAATGTCCTGTTCATTATCTCTGAGGATATAGGAGAGTCGCCAGGGCATATAAGCCTGGGAAAAGTGGTATTTTTTTACCCGCTCTGCAGACTTGCTCATGGAATGCATCAGATCAATATTTCTTTTGTCAAACTGCTCCACAAGTTCATACCAGGAGTAGCCGTTAATAAACCTGATTTTGATACCGGCTTTTTTTGCAAGCAGTCTGACCAGATCAACAGAATAACCTTTCGGGACGCCATTTTTTACGAAGTCAAAAGGCGCCCAGTCCATCTCATTGCTGACTTTAATAACAGGGTGTTTTTTAAGGTAAAGTTTTTCCTGATTGCTGAGGATAAGCTCGGACGAAAATCCAGAAACAGGCAGCAGCAAAAGGTAAATAAGCAGTGCAGAAAAACATTTGCGGTTCTTCAGAAGTTTGCTCAAAAGTGACTCCGAAAAAACTGGCCTGGTATGCATTGGTTGGGGCTCACAAGATAACTTTAGTCCATAAGAGAGAATTTTTCCATTAATCATTCCATTAATTAAGGGATTTAAAAATAACCGTCATTCCGGTTTAAGTGAAACCATGTTCCCAGGGTGAGACTGAATATAATCATTAATTTCCAGCAGTACCAGATTGGCATTGACATCTGAGGCATTGAGTCCGGAGCGTTCAATAACCCGATCCACGGCTACGGGGGAATAGCCGATGTTTTTCAGGATCTGCTGCTGTACCTTGGGTAGTAATGGGTCGGGTTCCGGTATCACTTCTTCCTTAGCCGTATTAAACAGTTCAGGTTGTTCTGGCAAGCGTGAGGCCAGCATTAAACTGGCCAGTTCTTCTACAATATCATCGGCTGTTTCAACCAGCTTGGCACCGGCTTTAATGAGCTGGTGACAGCCTCGTGATAAAGGGTTATGGATGGAGCCGGGAATCGCAAATATTTCTCGTCCCTGCTCCAGGGCTTCTCTTGCGGTGATCAATGAGCCGCTTTTTAAGGCGGCTTCTACGACCAGAGTTCCTACGCTCAGACCGCTGATAATCCGGTTACGTTGAGGAAAATTGGCCTTAAGAGGGCCGGTTTCCAGAGGGTATTCAGAAACAATGGCACCCTGTTCAATGAGCTGCCAGGCCAGCTTTTTATTACGTGCCGGGTATATACGGTTCAGGCCGGTGCCGGCAACCGCAATACTCCGGCCGCCGGCCTCCAGCGCACCGGTATGGCTTTGAGTGTCTATGCCCAGAGCCATACCGCTGGTGATCACCATACCGTGTTGAGCCAGGTGATAAGCAAACTGTCTGGCGGTTTCACTGCCGTCAACACTGGGGTTGCGGCTGCCGACCATGGCCAGCTGAATATCACTTAAAACAGAGAGCCGGCCTTTAACAAACAGTATCGGCGGCGGGGTGTGGATCTGTTTTAATAACTCAGGGTAAGCCTCATGGGAGAGCGGCAGAATATGATTTTCTTCCGCTTCAGCCCATTTGAGTGTCTGTTCTACCGTTTTCCAGTCAGGTGTCCGAAGTGCTTCCTGAATAGCCTGCAGCTGATTTTTTTTAAGTTCAAAAGTGGTTAATATTTCCGGTGTTTCAAACAGACTGGACAGGGAACAGGGTAAGGCATTGAGCTGGTTTAGTGTGGTAGGGCCTATGCGTTCAGCACTGTGCAGGGCAAGTAGATAGGGTAAATCATCCATGATTATTCTGGCAGGCGAAGACATCCGGTCAGTTGAGACTGCATGACTGCCCGGATGTCTATAAAAGGTTTATTCCTCGTAGAATGGTGAGCGGATAACATCACCTACGGATAATGCGCTCTGAGCTTCCATGACCAGGGCATAACTCAGGCGTTTAAAAGGTCTGAAAACCATTAATGTGCCATTGATTTCATCAGGCAGTTTAATTTGCTGATTATAGTGCATTTTGTCTTTTACAACAGAGCCTTTTTTATAGATATTAAAGACATCACCTTTTTCTACACCATCAGCAAGCCCCATATCAACAATCACCACATCCAGTGCACCGACCATTTTAACCCCAGGCTGAACACCGCTGGTCAGGACGCCAATAATACGACCGGGGCGCTGAGCCCGTGAAGGTTTGGGGATAAAGCTGGTGTCAACAATGTTGTCGGTGGTGACAGGAATAACGCGATACCCTTTCAGAATTTCGGCTTTGGATTTCTGGATATATAAGGTGGCAGGACTGTTTCTGCGCTCAGGGCTGCCGGTACGTTCAAGGGTACCTTCACCCACATAAACGGCTTCATGACCCAGGATCTTTTTAGGATTGGCAGGATCCCGGTAAGTACTGCCGGTACGGTAAACAGCATGGCGACTGCCTATGGCTGTATTTTTATCCATTCCCATGACATACACTTTATTGTCAGCACCGGCAGAGAGTAAGCCTTCGTTAATACCAACAATATAGGGAGCTGAAGTGTATTCACTGGCACTGATAATACGGTTGCTGGTCAGGTAGGGAGAAATAATATCCAGTGGTATGGTAGGAATGGCCTGTTCCAGATCTTCGGTGCGGGTTTTGGGGCTCAACTTAACGGTGCGCTTACCCCGATGATGACGAATATAGGGCTTACCGTCGATATAAACCAGAGTCAGTATATCGCCGGGGTAGATCAGATGGGGGTTTTTAATCTGCTGGTTCATTTGCCAGATTTCTGGCCAGTACCAGGGTTTTTTCAGAAATTTACCGGAAATGTCCCATAAAGTATCCCCTTTAACAACGGTGTATTGTTGCGGATGCCCCGGTTTGAGCTCAATATTTTCAGCATCTTCTGTTGAAGAGCCTGCCAGAGCCAGGCTGGTAAAACCTGTCATAAGCATAAAGAAAATTATGGACAGC
>JALTKC010000326.1 GCA_027076245.1 Gammaproteobacteria bacterium | reverse complement strand
TAAGTGTTAAGTGTTAAGTGTTAAGTGTTAAGTGTTAAGTGTTAAGAAATAGTTTGGGTTAAATAGTAAAAACTGAATAGGAATTTAAGTTAATACATGTTTGTTGCGCAGAGTTCGCCTTTTTTAAAACCTGAGCTGTCAGTGTCTAAGATGATGCTGGTGGTTTTGCTGGCTTTGATACCTGGAGTGATTACTTCTGTCTGGGTGTTTGGTTTTGGGGTGCTGGTTAATATTGTGCTGGCGATAACCTTTTCTCTGCTGTTTGAAGCGGTTATGCTGTATTTACGTAAGCGGCCGGTTAAGGTTTATCTTAGGGATAATAGTGCGATTTTAACAGCGGTTCTGCTGGCTCTGGCTCTGCCGCCGCTGGCACCGTGGTGGCTAACTCTGGTGGGGTGTTTTTTTGCTATTGTTATTGCCAAGCAGCTTTACGGCGGGCTGGGTTATAACCCGTTTAATCCGGCTATGGCGGCTTATGCCATTCTGCTGGTTTCCTTTCCTGCGGAAATGACCACCCTCTGGACAGCACCGGTTATGCTGGGTGGGCATGAGTCTTTAAGTTTGTTGCAGACTTTAAATTACCAGTTATTTAATCAATTGCCTGAGGCACTGACACTGGATGCGGTCAGTTACGCTACGCCTCTGGATGTGGTACGCACTTCTGTAATTAACGGCCTGGCTTCCATTTCAGAAATTAAATCTACCGGTCAGACCTTTGGTATGCTGGGCGGAATGGGTACTGAATGGGTGAACCTGGCCTTTCTTGTCGGCGGTCTGTTTCTGCTGAAAAAAGGCGTGATCCAGTGGTACATTCCTGTCTCCATGCTGGTGACTCTGGGCTTTTTCTCCCTGCTGTTCGGCAGTTTTGAGCTGGACAGTAATCCCAGCCCACTGTTTCACCTGTTTTCCGGTGCGACTATGCTGGGGGCATTTTTTATTGCCACCGATCCGGTCACTGCGGCTACAACACCCAAAGGTCGGATTATTTACGGTGCCGGTATTGGTCTGCTTATCTATATTATCCGCACCTGGGGCGGCTATCCTGATGCCATTGCCTTTTCTGTATTAATTATGAACATGTGCGCCCCCCTGCTGGATTATTACACCCAGCCCAGGGTTTATGGTCATAATATTGATAAGGAACAGCCATGAGCGAGAGAACAGTCATGAGTGCAGGTAAACAGTCATGAACGCAGGTAAACAGTCATGAACGTAGGTAAAAAGTCATGAGCGATACAAAAGCCATTGATAAAAGCTCCCTGCTGCGTAATATGATCATCAGTGCTGCCCTGCTGGCTGGTTTTGGCGGGCTGGGTACGGCTCTGGTTGTAAGTACCTTTGAACTGACCAAAGAGCAGATTGAAGCCAGTGAAAAAGCCAACCTGTTAAAAAATCTGAACAATATCCTGCCGGCAGAAAGTTACAATAATGATTTACTGGCCAGCCGTTTAACGGTGCCGGCTGACTCATTACTGGGCTATGATGAGCCGGTTACGGTTTATCAGGCGTGGAAAGATAAAACACCGGCTGCCGTTGCGTATCCTGTTGTGGCTCATGATGGTTATAATGGTGATATTCACCTGTTAATTGCGGTCAATGTTTCCGGTCAGATATCCGGCGTCAGAGTGATTTCCCATAAGGAAACCCCCGGCCTGGGAGACAAAATTGAAATCAATAAAAACCCGTGGATATTAAGTTTTAACGGCAAATCCATTAACAACCCTAAACAGAAATTATGGCGGGTTAAAAAAGACGGCGGTGTTTTTGACCAGTTTACCGGTGCGACTATTACCCCTAGGGCAGTAGTTAAAGCCGTTTACCGGGCACTGGATTATTTTAATACCAATAAACAATGGCTGTTTCTGGATCAGAAAAATTTTGATCAGAAATACCATGCCGCCATGCGTGGAGAATAGCTAAAACCATGTCTGAAACACTCTCTGAAACAACAGCAACCTCTGATTTTAAAGAGGACAAAAAAACCGGATCTTTCCTGGCCGAATACACGCCTATTGCTAAAGACGGCCTGTGGAGCAATAATGCGGTACTGGTGCAGATGCTAGGTCTGTGCCCGCTGCTGGCGGTCTCCAATAGTGTTATTAATGCCCTGGGACTGGGGCTGGCCACCATTGCCGTACTGATCTTATCTAACCTATCCATATCACTTATCCGCAATATCGTCCGCCCTGAAATCCGCCTGCCGGTATTTGTCATTATTATTGCCTCTGTTGTTACTGCTATTGAACTGGTGATGCATGCCTGGTTTCATGAGTTATATCTGATCCTGGGTATTTTTATTCCCCTGATTGTTACCAACTGTTCAATTATTGCCCGTGCCGAGGCTTTTGCTTCCAAAAATACCTTAGGCAAGGCAGCGTTTGACGGTCTGATGATGGGACTTGGTTTTACTCTGGTACTCGTGGTACTGGGCGCTATGCGTGAAGTGATTGGACTGGGTACCTTACTGTCCAATGCCCATATTATGTTTGGCGAGGGTATGCAGTGGCTGACTGTTGAAGTTATTCCTGATTACAAGGGGTTTTTGCTGGCTATTTTGCCGCCTGGGGCTTTTATGGGGCTCGCTTTTTTGCTGGCTTTGAAGAATTATATTTCGGTGAAAAAGAAGCGTTGAGCGTTGAGCGTTGAGCGTTGAGCGTTGAGCGTTGAGCGTTGAGCGTTGAGCGTTGAGCGTTGAGCGTTGAGCGTTGAGCGTTGAGCGTTGAGCAAAAGATTCTAAAAGTGCTATTTCTGCTGTCAAGTAAAGTTTTAAAATATTGTGTATAAACTTAAAGGCAAACTCTTTTGCTCTTGCTCTTTCTCAGCGCTCAACGCTCAGCTCTCAGCGCTAACAAATATTAAGTGTTAAGAAAAAGCTTATAGAGTTTAGAAAATATTGTTGTTATGAATAAAGACAAGCGGATTGAGATTTTTTCTCGGTTTCGGGACAATAATCCGGAGCCGACTACTGAGCTTAACTTTGCCAGTCCTTTTGAGTTGTTGATTGCGGTTATTTTGTCAGCTCAGGCTACGGATAAGGGGGTTAATAAGGCGACTGAAAAGCTTTTTGCGGTGGCTAATACACCGGAAGCTATTTATGCTCTGGGTGAAGACGGGCTGAAGGAATATATTAAGACCATTGGTCTGTATAATAGTAAGGGCAAGAATATTATTAAGACCTGCAAAATGCTTATTGAATTGCATGACAGTCAGGTGCCTGATGACCGCAAGGCTCTGGAAGCGCTGCCCGGTGTTGGTCGGAAAACAGCTAATGTGGTTCTTAATACGGCTTTTGGACACCCTACTATGGCAGTGGACACCCATATTTTCCGAGTCTCAAACCGAACTAAAGTTGCGCCAGGTAAAGATGTAGTCGATGTGGAAAAACGTCTGCTGAGACTGGTCCCAAAAGAATTTATGCTCAATGCCCATCACTGGCTGATCCTGCACGGCCGTTATATCTGTACGGCCAGAAAGCCCAAATGTGGTGCCTGCCTGATTGAAGATCTCTGTGAATTTAAAAAGAAGGTTTACGATTAAAGTACAGATACAGGGCGGAAGCATATCTTCAGTAATTCTCATTTAGACATGATACCATCTCCATTGACCATGCTTCTTGCATATTGTCATAACGTACACTATACATAAAAAGTACAATTTAAAACTTATCAGGGATATTTATTAATAATATCCAAAGGAAGTTATATGGACGAGCTTTCACAGGATTACTCTCAATTTTATAACGAACATCTTAACCCGCCCCTTCGAGAACTGGATAGTAACAAACCTGAATTACAACATCCGGATTTTTACGGCAATCCCGAACATTTAAAAGCATTTATTCAACTTGCCAATACCCCTTTACGTTCATTAGAACGTAATAAGGCTTTACGCCAATGGAAATTAAGCAATCGTCTTCCTCAGACAGATGAGTCAGGTTTACTGATAAAAGGCACGCCTCGGTTTCGAGGATTCGATTTACGTGGTGCAGACTTACACCATATATACCTTGGCTATGTGGATCTCAGAGGTGCCTTATTTGACGATGTAAATATGACGGGTGTACGCATGAAAGGTGCGTGGTTTGATGGAGCCCGATTTAAAAACAGCAGACTGTCCTGTGGTTTTTTTCAAAATGCCAGTTTTGCCGGGGCTGATTTAACACAGGCTGACTTAACCGACGCCAATCTGAAAGAGTGTAAGTTAATTGATGCAAATTTTAATTCAGCTACTTTAACAGGCGCTCTTCTTCAGGATACCCAGCACCGTGGATGGAATTTAAAAGGCGTTAGCTGTGAGTATATTTACTGGGAACAATGCAAGCCCCCCACAAAATACTCTGAGCATGAATTTGAAGAGCTTTATTCTGAAGAACGTACAATAGAATTTGATATTGCCGGAAAAATCCACTCTTTTACAGTAGCCTCTCTGCCCGAAATTATTCAGGCGTTTAAAACTTATACTCATTCAGAACTCAATCTGAT
>JALTKC010000325.1 GCA_027076245.1 Gammaproteobacteria bacterium | reverse complement strand
AAATGCAGTATGTGGGCAATCAGGTCAATATGACCTTTGAAATGCCTATGAACGAAGTAGTACTGGACTTTTTTGACCGTCTGAAGTCCGTCAGTCGCGGGTTTGCCTCCCTGGAATATCACTTTGATCGTTTTGAAGCCTCTAAACTGGTTAAAATGGATATTTTAATTAATGGCGAAGTCGTGGATGCCCTGTCACTGATTATTCATGAAGATTTTGCCCTGAAACGTGGTCGTGAATTAACCGAAAAAATGAAAGAGCTGATCCAGCGGCAGATGTTTGACGTGGCCATTCAGGCAGCCATTGGTTCTAAAATTATTGCCCGAACCAATGTTAAAGCCTTAAGAAAAAATGTCACCGCCAAATGTTATGGTGGTGATGTCAGCCGTAAACGCAAACTGCTGGAAAAGCAGAAAGCGGGTAAAAAGCGTATGAAGCAGGTTGGGCGTGTGGAAATTCCACAGGAAGCCTTTTTAGCCGTGTTACATATTGGTAATGACTAGTCGATTTCCTGGGAGAGTGGGCATTCTGCCAGCACTCCAGGGTATAAGAATAATTATGTATTGCTCCAAAAAATGGATGCACACTAACTAAATAAGAGATAACTGATAACTAATGGATTTTGATATAGCACTTGTTCTGGTGGTACTGACCTTTGCCTCCGGTATTATCTGGTTAATGGATAAATATTTATGGGAAAAAGAACGCAAGGCCAGACAGCAGGCTGAACTGGAGAAAAAGGGTAAGGAAATCACTGAGCAGGAGCGTGATGCGCTGCTGGCAGATCCGGTCATTGTGGATTATGCCAAATCCCTGTTTCCTATTTTCTTTATTGTTCTGCTGTTACGTTCCTTTATTTTTGAACCGTTTCGAATTCCTTCCCAGTCCATGATGCCTAACCTTTGGGTAGGCGATTTTATTCTGGTAAACAAGTTCAGTTACGGTGTGCGTCTGCCAGTTTTAAATCTGGAAATTATTGATACCGGAAAACCCAAAAACGGGGATGTGGCGGTTTTTCGTTACCCTGTAAATCCGTCTATTAATTTTATTAAGCGGGTTATTGGTGTACCCGGTGATCACGTGGTGTATAAAAACAAGGTTTTATACATCAATGGCAAAATGATCCCTCAGGAACTGATGGGTGTATATGAGGGAGAAGGTTCCGGAGAGAAAATGACCGGAGCGGTTCTTAAAAATGAGGATTTACTGGGCGTTAAACATAATATTCTGCTGGTTCCCGGCAAACCGGATTATAGCCACATGTATTTTTCAAAGTTCTATAAAGAAGGGCATATTGATCTGGTCGTGCCGGAAGGTCATTATTTTATGATGGGCGATAATCGTGATGAGAGTCATGACAGCCGATTCTGGGGACTGGTACCTCAGGATAATCTGGTGGGCAAGGCTTTTATGATCTGGTTTAACTGGGATGTGGGTCACGGTTTGTTCTGGGAGCGTATTGGCAATACTATTGAATAATCAATAAGATGGATTATACTTTTAACCATAAATATTTAAATATCATTATCTGAAGGATATAAAATGCTTAAACAGAGCTTAAAATACAGACAACAAAAGGGCTTTACACTGGTAGGATGGTTAATTGTTATTGCTATTTTTCTATACTTTGCCTATCTGGCCATGATTCTGACCCCTGTTATTGTGGGTAACCACACTATGGACCGTATTCTGGAATCCTTAAAAGAAGAGCCTGGTATTACTCAGAAATCCAAGCGCCAGATCTGGCGTTTAATTGAAAACCGTATGCTGATCAATCAGGTTCGCAGTGTCACCAAAGATGATTTTGAGATTGTTAAGGAGCCCAATAAAGTCGTGGTTTACCTGGATTATGAAGACAGGGTACATTTTGCAGCCAATATTTATATTGTTTTTGAACGAGAAAAATCTGTAGAACTGGTCAGAAATTGATAAAAAATCTCGATCATTTATGTACCAGGCTGGGTTATTATTTTAAAGATATCAGTCTGCTTGAAGTAGCTTTAAGTCATCGTAGTATCGGCAAAAAAAATAATGAGCGGCTGGAGTTTCTGGGTGACTCGGTGGTCGGTTATGTGATTGCCCAAGAGCTTTACCAGAGGCTGGCGGATGACAGTGAGGGAAATTTAAGTCGTTATCGTTCACTACTGGTTAAGGGGGATACTCTGGCCAGTATTGCCCGTCAGTTTGAAGTCGGTAAATATTTAAAACTGGGTGGTGGAGAACTTAAAAGTGGTGGTTACCGGCGTGATTCTATTCTGGCCGATGCCATGGAAGCCATTATTGGCGCCATTACCCTGGATTCTGATATCGAACAGGCACGTCAATGTATTTTAAGCTGGTATAAAACCCGTCTGGATAATATCACTTCTCTGGATCTTAAAGATCCTAAAACCCGTCTGCAGGAATATCTTCAGTCCCGTAAATACGAATTACCGAAATACAAAGTGGTTTCTGTTAATGGTAAGGAACATGCACAGATTTTTCAGGTGGACTGCACTGTTACCGAACTGGGGCAGACTATTTCTGCCCAGGGTAAAACCCGCCGGGCGGCTGAACAGAAAAGTGCGGAATTAATGCTTGAAAAAATCTCTGAGAAAAAATAATGACCAATACTGATGATACAGGAGCAGATAGCACTTCATTTCCGGAAGATTACCGCAGTGGCTATGTTGCCATTATAGGCCGTCCCAATGTCGGTAAATCCACCCTGTTAAACCGTATTCTGGGATTTCATCTTAGTATTACCTCCAAAAAGCCCCAGACTACCCGACACCGTTTGCTGGGTATTAAAACTACCCGTACCGCCCAGGCCGTTTATATTGATACCCCGGGCCTGCACCAGAATTATAAAGGTGCCATTCATCGTTATATGAATCGGGAAGCCTTAACGACTCTGCAGGACGTGGATGTGATTGTCTTTGTCGTGGACGGTCTTAGATTAACCCCGGAAGATGAATACGCGATAACTTTGCTGGAAAAATGCGACCAGCCGGTTATTCTGGTGGTTAACAAAACCGATAAAATAAAAGACAAGAAATTATTACTGCCGTTTCTGGAAAATATCAGTCAAAGGCTTAACTTTGCCCAGGTTCTGCCGGTTTCAGCCGCCAAAGGCAGCAATGTACTGGAACTGGAAAAAGCCATAGAAGCTCATTTGCACATATCACCCCCTTACTATCCTGAAGAGCAGATCACTGATAAATCGGATCGTTTTCTGGCCGCTGAACTGATCCGGGAAAAAATTATGCGCTTGCTGGGACAGGAAGTGCCTTATGCTACCGCCGTAGAAGTGGAAGCTTTTGAAGAAGATGAGAAACTGATTAAAATTGCAGCTATTATCTGGGTTGAGAGAGACAATCAGAAAAGCATCATTATTGGTCATAAAGGCCAGCAATTAAAAGAAATTGGCAAACAGGCCCGGCTGTCTATGGAGGGTCTGTATAACAAAAAAGTATTTCTGAAACTATGGGTTAAGGTCAAGGATGGCTGGTCGGATGATGAACGTGCATTAAAAAGCCTGGGTTATTTTGATGAATACGGTGCCTGATCGGGTAAAACTGGATCATAAAACGGCCGTGGTTTTGCACCATTATAATTATCAGGATAACAGCCTGATATTAAATTTTTTTGTGCAGGAACTGGGTAAACTCAGTGCGGTAGCCAGAGGTGTAAAAAATTCCAAAAAAAACCGTTACGCCTTATTACAGCCTTTTCAGAAACTGATTATCAGCTTAAGCGGTAAAGGTGATCTGCTGACACTAACCCAGGTAGAGGCGCTACCACAGGCGGATTCAGAAAAATGGAACCTGAAGGGCAAATCTCTTTATTGCGCCTACTATATTAATGAACTGCTGCTAAACCTGTTACCCTCTCATACTGACTGTACTGCCATCTTCAACCTTTATCATGAAGTCCTGAAACTGTTGAGCAGTAATATTGATGACAGTACGCAGGACAACGTTCATTATGAAATTCCTTTGCGGCTGTTTGAACTGAAATTACTGGAATTTCTGGGTTATGGCCTGAATCTGACTGTGGATCACGGCAGCGGTGAGGAGGTCAGTGCGGCCAGGCAATATTATTATCAGCTGGATGTCGGGCCGTCTCTTGTGCAAAATACCCAGGCACAGGCTTTATTGATCAGCGGCCAGACTCTGTTGAATATGGCACAAAGCCGGTTTAATGATCAAAAAACCTTGCATGAAAGTAAACAATTATTAAAATGGGCCATTTCCCAACACCTGGATAAACCCTTAAAAAGCCGTGAGTTGTTTAAGCAATTATACGCTAATAAATAGAATAACTCTGGTTTGCATACAGAGTATAGGAACCAGAAGTCGTTCCTTTAATTGAGGATAAGAGTTTGAGAACCAAATTAATACGCAGCGATTCCATTTTACTGGGCGTCAATATCGATCACATAGCCACTTTAAGACAGGCCCGAGGCACCCGTTATCCCGATCCGGTCAAAGCGGCCATGGATGTGGA
>JALTKC010000324.1 GCA_027076245.1 Gammaproteobacteria bacterium | reverse complement strand
ACCTCTATGAGCAGTTGATCGCCAATATCATGGCCCAGTGAGTCATTAATGGTTTTAAAATGATCCAGATCGATTAACAGAAGATATGAAAAATTGTTGTTTCTGTTTAAAGTGTTCAGTGTTTGCTAAAGATGATCAATAAAATAGTTTCGGTTATATAGGCCGGTTAATTGATCATGTGAGGCCTGAAACCAGGTTTTCTGTAATAATTTGTTACTGCTGTTGGCGGCATACAACAAAACGCCCATAAAGATATAAGCAAAAATACACAACACATAGCCATACCATTGCTGTATACCTGCAAAGTAAATGGTCAGAGGCATCATTAAAATAATAATAATCGGGGTGTAGAGTTTTTTATCAGGATAAAGAAGAGCGGAAGCAACAACCGATGCCCCTAACTGGGTAAAAATAGCAATATAATGCATCTTACTGTCAGTTTCGCCGGCATAAAGTACAAAAACCAGAGTCCATAAGGAAAAGCTGCTATAAAAGAACCACTGGAGTTGTCTGTACCAGTTATCCAGTTCTGATGGAGTCATGGCTTCATATTGAAACAAGGAATAGATCCGGTAACCCCATAAACAAACTAAAGCAATCAGACTATACCAGATGACAGCCGGCAGGATAATATCATTAAGCCAGCCAAGGAAGATGTAGCCCAGTCCTGGTAATAATGATAAGCCCAGCATTAAAAGGATTTGTTTATGTAAAAAGAAATAGAAGGTCTTATTTATCATTATTTTTTAGAGAATTCTTTATCGGTTAACCATCCTTTTGTACATTAAGCTTAGTTTAAAAAGGGTTTTAATCAAGGCTGTAAGGATATTGACTTTAATAGCTGCCCTCAAGCAGAGCTATTGGCCGGGAGAGTGGACATTTTGCCCATGTCTATGAGCAGAGTTATGCGCTATAACTGATGCGGGCAGGATGTCCGCACTCCCAGGTTTATAAATGACTTTAAGTTGTTTTGTGAGGCTTTACTAATAAATAGACAGGTTATAATTGTATAAAATCAGTGTTTATAGACCTGCATAATGGTTTCCAGTTCTTTTACAATCTTGTCCTGGTCAATTTGTGGAATGCCTTTTAATTCTTTAAATTCCTTGCCTTCAAAATGTCCGGTGATCAGTTCATAGACATAATTGCAGCCTTTACTGGCAATAGCCTCAATCGTTTCATCGTATTGAAAGGGATCCACATCATCAGTACTGGTGCCGAACCAGAAATCCATGCCTTTTTCCAGAAATTCCTTATAGGGCAGATAATGTGAGCCGTCACAGGAAAAATTCAGGCTGATCATGCCGTTAATAATATTAATGGAACCGGCACGCAGGTAAATGGTTTCATCAGCAAAGCGAAGCTGTTTAAAATACTCAAATATCTTCATAATGTCTTCTTCAGGAACTGTTGCCAGCTCAGAATAAGGACGCCGGGGATAGGCCAGGCAGATATCGGGATCATTGAGTTCATTCATACTCAAGAGACGATAATTATAGGGGTCATCAATCAGCCAGATAGTGACCCGGCTGCTGGAAAAGTGGAATTTTCCATGGAATACGCCATGCTCACAGATCAATACCTTCATTAAGGCAAAGACATTATCAATATGGGTGTCCATTTCGCTCTGCATTCGCTGCTGGGCAAACAGGCCGCTGCGTATGGCCGGATCACCCTTGATCTGTTGCCACTTATAATTTTCTTTATAAAGCTTTTTGGTGCCAGGCAGTTCGCGTAAATCAAAATCTACCCCCAGATAGCCGATTATTTCATTGTCTGAGTTTCTCATTACGTGAATGGCTGTAACAGAAGGGCGTTTATTATGCTTACTAATATAGGCTTCGGAGAGGGAAAAATCGGTGTCTTTAAAATCTGCCTGCATATAGGGACGCCGGGAACGATCCCGGTTCAGACTACTGGCATCAAAGCCATCCCTTAATAGTGTACTGGTGATCTGAACACCCTGAGCATCCATCACATATAAATACTTGCTGTACTTAAAATCAGGAAAGGAGCCCCTTAAACGCACCTCCAGCTTTTGCCTGTCGGGCATATCATCAGCCAGTTTTCTGGCCAGTTCAGACAGTGGTTTTTTCAGCAGATCCACCAGGTTTTTACGCTGTTCTGCAATGGTTTTCTGTAATACGGTTCTCATAGACTTTATTGTATCTTTTTTAATTGGCAATGAGAATGTTTTAAAAATCTGTTAAAATTTCATTTTATTTTTTCAGAGCTTTGCAGAGCCGTTAACCAGAATAAACCAAGCAGAAAAAACCGATTATGACTAAAAAAATGATTAAAATCGCCACCCGTAAAAGCCCTCTGGCCCTGTGGCAGGCCTATTTTGTGCGGGATCAATTACTAAAGCACCATAATGATCTGGAAGTGGAACTGGTTAAAATGGTCTCAAAAGGTGACAAAATTCTGGATGTACCTCTGGCTAAGGTCGGAGGTAAGGGACTGTTTGTAAAAGAGCTGGAAGCCGGGTTGCTGGCCGGGGAGGCGGATATCGCCGTGCATTCCATGAAAGATGTTCCGGTGGAATTTCCTGAAGGACTGCACCTTGCGGTTATCTGTGAACGAGAAGATCCGCGGGATGCCTTTGTATCAAACAACTTTGAACAACTGGATGATTTACCGCAGGGTGCGGTTGTGGGCACTTCCAGCCTGCGTCGTCAAAGCCAGTTATTAAAATACCGGCCCGATCTGCAGATTAAGTTCCTGCGCGGCAATGTCAATACCCGTCTGCAGAAACTGGATGACGGCGAATATGATGCCATTATTCTGGCGGCCGCCGGTTTAATCCGTCTGGAAATGAAAGACCGTATCCGCAGTTTTCTGACTACGGAACAAAGTCTGCCCGCCATGGGGCAAGGTGCGGTTGGAATAGAATGCCGTGTTGATGATGAACTCACCCATGAGCTGATTGCACCACTGGCACATGAAGAAACCACCATACGTCTGACCGCAGAACGGGCTCTGAATAAACGTCTGGAAGGCGGTTGTCAGGTGCCTATCGGTGGCTTTGCAGAACTGGACGGCGATCAGCTCTCCATGCGGGCTTTTGTCTGCTCACCTGATGGTAAAAATCTGGTGGAAGGCTCGGTTGCCGGCCCGGCGGAAAATGCCGAACAAATGGGGATAGAACTGGCCGATGACTTGTTATCCCGTGGTGCCAGAGAAATTCTGGCCGAAGTGTATAAAAATGGGGTGTAGAGCCTGTTTTTAAATGATATATTATATATATATCAAATATCAGGGTAAGCCATGAAAACTTTAGTTGATATACCAGAAAAACAAATCCGCTCTTTATCCGAACTGTGTGATAAATATAATATTTCCAGAGCTGAAGCTATTCGCAGAGCAATTGATTTATTTATTATAAATAATAAAAAAAAACCGGTTGATGCTTTTGGAGCGTGGAAAAATAAAAGCGATGATGGGCTAAGTGATGGACTGAATTATCAGGAAAATTTAAGGGATGAGTGGTGAAAACTTTATTTGACACATGTATTCTGATTGATTATTTGAATGGTGTTGAATCGGCCAAAAATGAAATTGAGTTATTCGATAATAAAGCAATAAGCACGATCACATGGATGGAAGTCATGGTGGGTGAAGACAAAAATCCTGATGTTAGTATTGAACAATGGTTGTCTCAAACTTTTACTATAATTAACCTTGATCAGCCAATCAGTATTAAAGCTGTTGAAATAAGAAAGAGTAGAAAAATTAAACTACCCGATGCTGTTATTCACGCAACTGCATTAGTCTCCGAGCGGTTATTGATCACCAGAAATACTAAAGATTTTTCAGACTCTGATCCGACAATCAGAATTCCCTACCTTTTATAATTAAATCTCTGTATTCAGGTTTCGACTTCAGTATGTAGCATTTTACTGTTTATAAACTTTTGTAACTACTTGTAAGATTAAGAGATGTTAAGCCTAAGCCGCTATACCTTCTACTGTTAAATGATTTATATCAGTACGTTGGCTGGCATGTTCGAAGGTAATGGCGCAAATATTTCCATCGGCATCCAGATCGAATATGGTGTTTTCATCCAGATCTTTTGACTCTGTAATGTTATTATTTTGAAATTCTATATATAAGGTGTCTGTATCAGGAAAATATTTTAATTTCATAACTTAAATCCTCTGTCGAAAAATGCGTTATGTACAGTTTCTTTATCAGAAAGAAGAATTACTCTTAAATATCTTCCTTCGGCTTCCTTAATTTTTGACCAACGACGTATTCTTCCATCATCCTGAATAATTTCATATTCAGGATATTTAATAACATGCAATATCCATTTTTCTTTTATCCATGCTCTATCGGGTCTGTTCTTTAATGACAGAAAGTATTGGGTAGTTTTCACATTGCAAATCCTTTTGCAAAAAACTTTATAGCAAATATTATAGTATCAATCAGTTAAAATATTAAGTTGTTGATGCCCCTAACATATAGATCACAATTAATTTTATTTCTGAATTA
>JALTKC010000323.1 GCA_027076245.1 Gammaproteobacteria bacterium | reverse complement strand
GCTAAGGTCGCCCAGACGCTTTATGAAGAAACACCGGAGAGTATTGAACGCAGAGAAAAGCAGCTGCAGGAGCGCAAAGCCATGATGGCCGGTATGCCGCAATTTCAGTCACGGCGCCCCAGTAAAAAGGAACGCAGGAAAATTATTCAGTTTAAACAGGAAAATAATTAGGAAATATTTGACACCCATCCATTTAATTTCACGTTCCTTCTCCCTTTGGGAGAAGGTCAGGATTAGGGGCTTTTATATATTAGCTTTCTAATTGTTTTTTAAGTTTACCGGCCTTAAACAGGGCGTCCTGCCGTTCCAGTTCCTGCATTTCCCATGAGCTGAAACCCGCTTTTATACGCGCCTCCCGGTTAAAGGGGCCTTTGGGTGTGGAACGCAGGTATTGTTTGATCAGTTTAAAAAACATGCTGTCAGCATCCACCTGCTGCTGTTCACAACAAAAACGGAACCAGCGGGAGCCGGCATTCACATGTCCGATTTCATCGTTGGCAATAATGATCAGTGAATCGGCTGTCGCTTTATCACCAATAGCCCGAAATCTGTCCACTGAGAACGGTACCACATCCAGAGCACGGGCTTCCAGCACCCGATGCACAATGGCCATACGGGCCATTAAATCATCTGCCGTGGTAACCGCCATCTGCCATAATTCATTATGTGCCGGGAAATCACCATAATCGTACCCCATATCCCGCAAGCTCTGTCGCAGCATATAAAAGTGCTGTGTTTCTTCTCTGGCGGTTTTTACCCAGTCGGCATAATATTCTTCAGGCATCTGTCGATAGCGGTAAATACTGTCCCAGGCCAGATTAACGGCCGTCATTTCAATATGGGCCAGGGCATGGATCAGAGCCGCACGCTGCTGCACGGATTTAAAGCCCCGGTTTTTTACTTTACCCGCTGCCACCAGTTCCGGCCTGTCCAGTCGGCCGGGCTGATTAAGCTGCAGCACCGGCTCCAACGGTGTCTCACCCTCCTGCCACTGTAATTGACCGGCATCCCAGGCCGATGCAATTTCCAGACTCAGCTGCATTTTTTCATCAGGATCAGCCGTTAAAAAACAGTTTTTAGCTTCCTGGTATAGGTTCCTCATCCACCAACCTGCCAAATGTCAATTAAAACCACAGTTTACCATTGAACACAGTGGGTAGATAGCCGACATACCACTTACAACATTTATAAAAATACAAGTCCTGGACTGGCTATATTAAACAGGCCGAATACAGTAAAATTGGCTTGTCGGCCAAGTTACCGGTAATATCCTGGCTATAATTAATCAATGACCTTTTCTGGAGAATATATGTTTGATGTTAATGAATACTTTGACGGCAAGGTGAAATCACTGTCTTTTACTGACGCTTCCGGCGATAAGGCCACGGTGGGTGTTATGGCGGCCGGAGAATATACTTTCGGCACTTCCAGTATTGAGCTAATGACTGTCACCTCAGGTTCCATGCAGGTAAAACTGCCCGGCTCTGATATCTGGCAAACCTTTACTGCCAGTGAAACCTTCCGTGTTGAAGCCAACCAGTCTTTTGATGTTAAAATGGACTCTGATACCGCCTACCTCTGTATTTATAAATAACTGGCCTACCCCCTTTTTGCATTGATAATTCCCGCCAGTTAACTACACTTAATGAGCGTCTATCCATAATGGAGTTATACATGCAATGAAATTGCAGACTAAAGTCTATATTATTACTGCAATTATCTTTCTGCTGCACTTTATAGTCAGTATCACCATCGGCCAGCGGCAGATAAAAACAGAAGTTCTGGCAAACATACAGGATAATGCCCGCAATATTCGCGGCGTTCTTATGGCCTACCGCAGTGTCTATCAGAAAATATTTATTAATCACCAGGTGCAAATTAATGACACTACCCTGGAATTTCTGCCTGCCTATGCCATCAGTCGTATTTCCAGTGAGTTTACTCAATGGGTGAATAACGGCCTGACCTTTAACACGGTTTCTGACCGCCCCAGAAACCCCAGAAATATGGCTGATCCCATTGAACTGGAAGCTATTAACTATTTCAGGAAACATAAGTCAGCACAGGAGCGCTTTGTCCCCTTTACCAATAAAGACGGTGAACAGTTTTATCATTTCAGCCAGCCGGTTTATATAGAACCACGATGCCTGAAATGCCATGGTAAAAAAAGCCAGGCACCAGAAAGTATTCAGAAACGCTATGATACGGCATATAACTATAAACTGGGCGATTTACGCGGCTTAATCAGTATTAAACTGCCGTCCAGAATTATTCAGCAGCGCATAGAAGAGCAATTTATAAACAGTATAAAAATTCACCTGTCCACTTTTCTGTTTGCACTGTTCCTTATCTCAGTTCTGATGAACAAAACCATCATTTCACGCATCCGCAGTCTGCAACGCAGTTCTGAAGCTCTGGCCATTGGGCACTATCAGACCCGAATAAATATTACCGGCAATGATGAATTAACCCAAATGGGTCAGTCCTTCAATAAAATGGCACAGACCATCGCCCAGAGGGAGCAGTCTCTGCTTAAACAACAGGCACTCTATCAGGCTCTTGCTCAGACCAATAAAAGTATTATTCAGTTTAATGATAAACAGGAATTATTTAACAAACTATGTCAGATAGCCACTGCTCAGGTTTACCTGACCCTGGCATGGGTGGGGATAGTCAATAACACAGAATCAAAACTAAATATAGTTGCCAGTTCCGGTAAAAGTAAAGACTGTCTGCACAAACTGGATTTTTCTCTTAAACCGAACAATGGCAATCAGAACAATTCAATCATACCTGCTACCCGGGCCGTGCTGAACAAAAAAATTGTACTTATTAATGATTTCCTCAATCACTCAGATACCCGCCCCCAGCACGAAGCGGCACGGGAAGCCAATATACAGGCTGTCGCTGCTTTGCCCATATTCCAGAACCGGCAGGTTATTGGTGTTTTTTCAGTTTATTCTGATCAGGTTGATTTTTTCAGCAATG
Organism: Gammaproteobacteria bacterium; assembly: GCA_027076245.1. Lineage (GTDB taxonomy): Bacteria > Pseudomonadota > Gammaproteobacteria > GRL18 > GRL18 > JANELJ01. Next base: position 13,047 of record JALTKC010000323.1, on the reverse strand, counting down.
ATATTGTTAACCTGCTGGAAGAAATGGTACGGGATATTGAATACGCTATCCGCTATTATGAATTACAGCAGAAACATCAGCATTCCCAGCAACAGCTCGAACAGTACACAGCAGAACTGAGCAAATTAAATGAATCTATGAGCCTGCTGCTGGAATCTACTGGTGAAGGGATATATGGTGTTGATATTAATGGTCTTTGTACTTTTGCCAACCGTGCCGCGCTTAACATGTTTGGTTTTGCCCTTGATGAACTGCTGGGCAAAAAAATGCACGACATGACTCATCATACTCATAAAGATGGAACCCCCTATCCCCACGAAGACTGTCCTGTTTACCAGGCATTTCGTACCAACAGCCCCCAGCATATTGAAAACGAAGTCTTCTGGCGTAAGGATGGCACCTCTTTCCCGGTTGATTATTCGGCTTATCCCATTGTTAACGACCAACAGGAAATAACCGGTTCGGTAACGGTCTTTCGTGATGTCACCGAAGCTCAGAGAATAAAGAGCAAGATGAATTTTCTGGCCCAGCATGACTCACTTACCGGTCTGCTAAACCGATATTCTTTTGAACAGAAAATGACTGAAGCACTGGAATCTGCCCATACTGAACATTCAGTGCATGTCGCCTGTTATCTGGATCTGGATCAGTTTAAACTGGTTAATGATACCTGCGGTCATCTGGCCGGTGATGAAATGCTCAAACTCATTGCCCATCTGCTTAAGGATAATATCCGTAAACACGATACTCTGGCCCGCCTGGGCGGTGATGAATTCGGCCTGCTACTGGAAGACTGTTCACTGGAGCGAGCCACAGAACTGAGCCAGAAACTCTGCCTTGCGGTCAAGGATTTTCGTTTTCTCTGGGAAGATAGGATATTCAGTATTGGTGTCAGTATCGGTATTTCAGCCATTACTCAGGACAGCGAGTCGGTTCAGCAGATCCTCAGTGATATTGATTCCGCCTGCTATATTGCCAAGGAAAAAGGACGTAACCGGGTTCATGTGATTGAACCCGATGATACTGAAACGGCACGTCACCATGGTGAAATGCGCTGGGTATCTGAAATCCGCAGTGCTCTGGAGGATAATCGCCTGTTATTATATAAACAGGTTATTATGCCCTCAGAACACACTGCCAGAGATAACCTGCATTATGAAATTTTAATCCGGATGCAGGATAAGGACGGCAATATTATCATGCCCGGCGCTTTTTTACCCGCTGCTGAACGCTATAGCCTGATGCTTGACATTGATTACTGGGTCATTAAAAACAGTTTTAAGGCCATTGCTTCTCATACTATCACCCGCTCAGAACAGGCCTGTGTCTGTTCTATTAACCTGTCAGGGCAAAGTATCGGTGAGCCGTCATTGTATGACTTTATTATCAGGCAGCAGAAAAAATATCGTATTAATCCTCAACTCATCTGTTTCGAGATCACCGAAAGTGCTGCCATTACCCATCTCGAACAGGCCATTGATTTTATACGCAAACTTACCAACCAGGGCTTCCTGTTTGCCCTGGATGATTTCGGCACTGGCATGTCCTCCTTTGCCTACCTTAAGAACTTACCGGTTAATTACCTGAAAATTGACGGCAGTTTTATTAAGGATATTCTGGATGACCCTATTGATCGGGCCATGGTGAAATCCATTAACGAAATCGGCCATATTATGGGTCTGCAGACCATTGCTGAATACGTTGAAACGGATGCTATTAAAAATGAACTGATTGATATGCGGATAGACTATCTTCAGGGCTATGGCATTGCCCGCCCGGAGCCTTTATAATTTTTTTTAATCCTGAGAGCAATCACCTATAAACGCTTACCGATGGCCAAAAATATTATTCAGCAATGGGATGCCGACTTTCTCAGTAAAAGTCCCATTTTTTCAGCTCTGAAACTGCTGCTGCAGAATGTTGACTGGACTGACTGGCCCGGCTGTAGTGGTTTGATGGCTTTAATAAAATCCCCCATAACCCTGGCCAGCGGCCTGAACCTGGATATGAAACCGCAGGATAATTCCCTGCCATTTCCGGAAATGGGCTATGAAGAACGGGTATTCAAAACCGGTATTATCAGCACCCGGGAGCAAAGCTGGCATGATTTATTTAATGCTTTTATCTGGATCCTTTTTCCTCTGACCAAAATTCTGTTAAATGAACTGCATATGCAGGAGCTGTATAAACAACCCGGAAAAAAACGGACACCGGCACGGGATGCCATTACCCATCTGGATGAATCCGGAATTATTATTGCCAGCACCGATACTGACCTACTGCAGAGCTTAAAAGCTCATCAATGGCAACAGGCTTTTGTAAAACAGCGTTCCTGCTGGCTGCCCGGTGTTCAGCAAACTACCGGTGCCTTTGTTTTCGGCCACGGCATGTATGAAAAAGCCTTTAAGCCTTTTATCGGCTTTACCGGTAAAGCTTACTGTCTTACGGTACCAGATGATTTTTTCAGTCTCTCAAAAATAGAGCAATATAAAATACTGGATCTATTATTAAGGGATGATATTAAGAAACACAATCGTCTTGCCGACTCACGATATTTGTCCCCCTTACCCATTCTGGGTGTGCCTGGCTGGTTTCCCGCTAATAAGGAGCCTGAGTTTTATGATAATAAAGATTATTTTCGGCCAAAACGTGCTAAAAGAAAGTAATACAGACAAATGATGTAATTAGAAATTAACAAATCGTTTCCAGGCTTATGACCTGAACCGTATTATCTTTTACTGTCCATCTCAGATCATAATCGTATATTTTAGTGGCATAACTTTTATCTATTTTTTTATAAAAATACGCACGATGATCCAGTCCTAATAACTGACTGATAAATTCTCTGATCTGCGGATATTTTTTACTGGCCTGTTCTGTCTGCTGCTCCGCCAGAGGACTGAATTCTACGGTAAAAATCTGTTCGTGAATATTATCAGTAAAACCTCCTCTGGCATTCTGTAAACTGTCACTATAGGGTACATAAGGCTTAATATCGAGTATCGGTGTCTGATCCAGCAAATCCGCCCCCTTAATATGAATCAGTACTCTGGAACCATCCTGTTCAATCCTGTCCAGTTCAACCAGTGACAGGCCAATCGGGTTGGGGCGAAAACTGGCACGGGTGGCAAATACTCCGAAACGCTGTTTACCGTCGAGCCTCGGCGGTTTAACCATAACATTCCAGCCTTTATCCACATGCCGGTGAAAGACAAAGGTCAGCCAGAGATGTGAAAAATCCTCAAGGCCGCGGGTGGTTTCTATGTCATTAAAAGGGGATTGCAATTCTATGCTAGCGGTAGAAGCCGTTACCAGACCGGCCTGCCTGGGGATGGCAAACTTGTCCTTATAACAGGAATGGACTATCCCGATGGTTTCAAAGCTATAAGCCATATAATGAACAATCAGGGATTGGGCAGGGCATTGGCCAGCCTGCGGGTTTCCTGCAGCAGCTCTGTGGTGGAGCGTCCAAGGCAGGTAAAATGCCCCATTTTACGCCCGGCTCGTGCTTCCCGCTTACCATACAGATGCAGCTTAACATTCGGGTTAGACAATAACTGCTCCCAGTCCGGCTCACCATTGACCCAGACATCCCCCAGAATATTAAACATCACCACTGGTGACAGCAGTTCCACACTGCCGGCGGGCAGTCCGCAAAGCATACGCACCTGCTGCTCAAACTGTGAAGTCTTACAGGCATCAATGGTATAATGGCCGCTGTTATGAGGTCTGGGTGCCACTTCATTGATCAGCAGTCGTTCATCACGGGTATAGAAAAATTCTACGGCCATAACCCCGCAGTAATCCAGCTTTTGTGCAAACTCAGTAGCATCCCGAACCGCTCTGTCCAGCAAGACCTTGGGCAGGCTGGAAGGGACTGCTGTATATTCCAGAATGCCGTTTACATGATGATTCTCACCGACCGGATAACAGGCCACAGTACCATCATGACTGCGGGCCAGTACCACCGATACCTCAGTCTGAAGATCCACCTTTTCTTCCAGCACACAATGCACTGAGCCCATGGATTCAAAGCCGGCAATCGCTTCTTCCAGGTTATTAACAATAACCTGTCCCTTGCCGTCGTAACCAAAGCTGGCGACTTTAAGAATTGCTGTTCCGCCAATCTGTGTCAGCGCAAATTCCAGTTCTTCCTTTTCATATATGGGAAAGAAACGAGCGGTTTCAAAACCATTATCGGCCAGAAAGGTTTTCTCAGAAATACGGTTCTGGGCAATTTCAACAGCAGAGGAGGAAGGCCGAACCGGAACCGACTGTTCCAGTTTCTTTAAAGTGGCTGAGGGTATATTTTCAAATTCAGTGGTAATGGCATCGCAATTATTTGCTAGTTGCTCCAGCGCCCACTGGTCTGAATAGGATGCATGAATATGTTCATCGGCAATCCGACCCGCCGGACTGTCAGGATCGGGATCCAGGACAATAACATGATAGCCCATTGCATGAGCCGCCATAACAAACATCCGCCCCAGCTGACCACCGCCAAGCATACCTAATGTTTTTCCTGGTAGTATCATGGTATCGTTTTTCCTCATTCTGCTTTTTATATCCCGCTTTTTTATCCTACTTTCTATAATACTTTTTACAACTCCGGCAGTTCCATATCCAATACTGCTTCTGCCTGTTTGTCTCTGAATATCTGTAGTTTATCAGCAATAGCCTGATCAGTAACCGATAAAATAGATGCCGCATATAAACCGGCATTAGCCGCACCCGCTTCACCAATGGCAAAAGTTGCCACCGGAATGCCTTTGGGCATCTGAACAATGGATAATAATGAATCCATGCCCTTTAAATGACGTGAATTTACTGGCACACCCAGTACCGGTAAAGTGGTTTTGGCCGCCAGCATACCCGGCAGATGGGCTGCTCCGCCGGCTCCGGCAATAATGCACTTTATACCTCGGTTTCGTGCCTGCTCTGCATACTGATACAGCAGATCAGGTGTCCGATGAGCTGAAACCACTTTTGCCTCATAGGTGATCCCCAGATCCTTAAGCATCTGACAGGCATTTTTCATGACTTCCCAGTCACTATTACTGCCCATAACCACTCCAACCACTGGCTTTGTATTACTATTCATAGTTTTATCTTTATCTACCTGTCATTCCAGCAGGAATAACTGTCAATTATTGTCTCAATTAAAACAGAAAAAGGACGGCCAGGCCGTCCTCTTTCATGTTTAGAGCCTCTTTTGTATCACAAGAGGTCTCTAAATTTTGGTCAATGATATCCGTGATTAGGAAATCTTTGGATCCAGTTCACCACTTTCATAGCGACCAATCATGGTTTCAAGCAGTAAAGGCTTGATTTTGGACGCATGACCCGCACAGCCAAAGGCTTCATAACGAGCTTTACAGATGTCTTTCATAGCTGCGGTAGAAGCTTTCAGGAACTTACGGGGATCAAAGTTGGATGGATTATCAGCCAGGAACTTACGAATAGAACCAGTAGATGCCATACGCAGGTCAGTATCAATATTAACCTTACGTACACCGTTCTTGATGCCTTCAACAATTTCATCGACCGGAACACCATAAGTCTGTCCCATGTCTCCACCGTAGTTATTGATGATTTCCAGCCAGTCCTGAGGTACAGAAGAAGAACCGTGCATAACCAGATGAGTATCAGGAATACGGTTATGAATTTCTACAATACGGTCGATACGCAGTACATCCCCTTCTGGTTCCTTGGTGAATTTGTAGGCACCATGAGAAGTACCAATGGCAATCGCCAGGGCATCAACACCGGTTTCCTTAACAAAGGTCGCTGCTTCTTCCGGATCGGTTAACAGCATATCCATGTCCAGCTTGCCTTCTGCACCGTGGCCGTCTTCTTCACCCATCATACCGGTTTCCAGAGAACCCAGACAACCCAGCTCACCTTCCACAGAAACACCGCCGGCATGAGCCATTTTAACCACTTCACGAGTGGTCTCTACATTGTATTCAAAAGTAGATGGGGTTTTCATGTCTGGCATCAGGGAACCGTCCATCATAACGGAGGTAAAACCGGACTGGATAGAACGCAGACAAACCGCTGGCTCAGAACCGTGATCCTGGTGCATAACCACTGGAATATGTGGGTACATTTCTACTGCCGCAGAAATCAGATGACGCAGGAAAGGTTCGCCTGCATAAGAACGTGCACCTGCAGAACCCTGCATAATCACTGGTGAATCGGTTTCATCAGCAGCTTGCATAATAGCATGGACCTGCTCCATATTATTTACATTGAACGCTGGCAGACCAAAGCTGTGTTCAGCAGCATAGTCCAGTAATTGACGCATTGAAATCAAGGCCATCTTGGCTCTCCTTCATCTATTGAGTTATTAATTAATCGTTTAAAATCAGATTCGTGTATTTTACCAGTTTTTACTGGCTTAGCCATTAAAATCGGGTTCTACCATCTCCCCGACTTTGACAATCTTCATGGCATTGGTACCACCCATTACTCCGGCCAGATCACCCTTGGTAATAATGACCAGATCACCGTCTCTGACAGTACCGCGGCGTTTAAGTTCATCGACCACTTCCATATTCAGTTCTGCATGATCGGTGGTGCCGATTTCAAAACTGACCGGTACCACACCACGGTACAGAGTGACCTTGCGGCGAGTATCCACATGACTGGTAAAAGCAAAAATCGGAATGCCTGAACCAATTCGGGACATCCACAACGTGGTAGAGCCGGATTCAGTTAAAGCAACAATGGCTTTTACCTTAAGATGATTGGCCGTGTACATGGTGGACATGGCTATGGCTTCATCAATATATTTAAATTCTGTATGAATTCTATGATCCGACTGGCTCACCTGACGCTGCTTTTCTGCTTCACGGCAGATCCGATCCATGGCGGCAATGGCTTTGTCCGGGAACTTACCGGTAGCGGTTTCTGCCGACAGCATAACCGCATCAGTACCGTCCAGTACCGCATTGGCCACATCAAATACTTCTGCCCGAGTCGGGATCTGGTTTTCAATCATGGATTCCATCATCTGTGTCGCAGTAATAACCACACGGTTCATGGTGCGTCCCAGACTGATCAGACGTTTCTGAATGGGCGGCAGTGCCGCATCACCTATTTCCACACCCAGATCACCGCGGGCAATCATAATGACATCGGACGCTTCAATAATATCTTCTATGCAGTCCAGGGCTTCCGCCCGCTCAATCTTGGCCACAATACCGCCATGGCCACCGGCAGCCACAAACAGTTCCCGAGCCAGGTGGATATCATCCGCACAGATTGGAAAAGAAACCGCCAGATAGTCTGCGCCCATCTGTGCGGCGACTTTAATATCGGCCTTGTCCTTATCACTCAGGGCACTGGCTGAAAGCCCGCCGCCCTGTAAGTTAATACCTTTACGGTCAGACAGTTTTCCGCCGACTACAACCCGGCAGACTACTTCGTGATCTTCAACATGATCGACCCAGAATACCAGACGACCATCGTCAACCAGTAGATTATCACCACGTTTAACATCATCTACCAGCTCTTTGTAACTGATGCCAACCCGGCTTTGATCACCTTCGGCAATCCCCAGATTCGCATCAAAAATAAACTGATCACCTTCATTTAATTCAATCGGCCCATCACGAAAACGTTCTATACGGATTTTTGGGCCCTGCAGATCAGCCAGCACACCCACCTGACGCCCAAAAGCACGGGCTCTTGAGCGTAATTTTTCAGCTCTGGACAGATGTTCTTCAGGGGTTCCATGCGAAAAATTAATACGCACCACATCAACACCGGCTTCAATGACCTTATCCAGAATTTTTGGATCATCGGTAGCAGGCCCTAAGGTGGCCAAAATTTTCGTCCGTCTAAACATTCAGTTTTCCGCTTTGGTTAATAACAGCCATGTTTGGCTGTTATCAGTAAACTCAACGCCTCATCTTTTATCCTTCAGACACATTCTATGCAGAAGGAATGACTATGAGGAGCCGGGTAAATGTGCTGTACTATCTTTACAACGCTTTATTCGTTTGTTCATTGCTGTCTGTCGTTATTGCCAAATTATTAACCTTTGGCACGTTCTTCCAGAATAGCAACGGCTGGCAGTTTTTTGCCTTCCAGAAATTCCAGGAAAGCTCCACCGCCAGTGGAAATATAGGATACTTTATCAGCAATATTATATTTATCAACGGCTGCCAGAGTATCACCGCCGCCGGCAATTGAAAATGCGGGTGATTCGGCAATGGCCATAGAAATAGCTTTGGTGCCTTCACCAAACTGGTCAAATTCAAAGACGCCTACCGGACCGTTCCAGACAATGGTACCGGCGCTTTTCAGGACTTCAGCCAGAGCCTGGGCACTGTCTGGACCAATATCAAAAATCATGTCATCATCCGTTACATCTTCAACGGATTTTAGTTCAGCTTCTGCTGTTTCTGAAAACTCCTTGGCACATACCACATCGGTAGGAACAGGAATATCACCACCACGATCCTGAGCAGCCGCTTTCAGACTTTTTGCAGTTTCAACCAGATCTTCTTCATACAGGGATTTGCCTACATTGTAACCTTCGGCTGCAATAAAGGTATTGGCAATACCACCACCAACAATCAGCTGGTCAACCACCTTAGACAGTGATTCAAGTACGGTCAGCTTGGTAGACACTTTGGAACCACCCACAATAGCCACCATGGGGCGGGCCGGATTATCCAGGGCTTTGCCCAGGGCATCCAGTTCCCCGGCCAGCAGAGGCCCTGCACAGGCGACCGGTGCATACTGTGCTGCACCATAGGTAGAACCCTGTGCACGGTGTGCGGTACCAAAGGCGTCCATTACAAACACATCGCATAATGCGGCGTATTTTTTGGCCAGGACTTCATCATTTTTCTTTTCACCGGCATTAAACCGGACATTTTCCAGCAGAACCACATCGGCATCACCCATGTCGAAGCCATCCAGATAATCTTTCACCAGCTTCACTTCTCTGCCCATCAGTTCAGTCATGTGAGCGGCGACCGGCGCCATGGAAAATTCATCAGAGTATTCACCTTCTGTCGGACGACCCAGGTGAGACATGATCATGACTTTGGCTCCACCTTCAAGTGCTTTTTCTATGGTTGGCAGGGAAGCGCGGATACGTTTGTCGGAAGTGACTTTACCGTCTTTAATCGGTACATTGAGATCCTGACGGATAAGTACACGTTTTCCTGACAGGTCCAGATCGGTCATTTTAATAACTGACATGTGAATTCCTCTTTTCAAATGAGTTTAAAAGCGGTTAATTACCATTTAAATGCATTTTATGCCTAAAACCTATTTAAATGCCAACTATACTTTGACTATTGATTATAACTTAGGGGTTACAAAAGCATGTTATACAAATACCATTTACAGCGATTTGTATTTTTATAAAAAGCAAAGAGCACAACAGGGATGTTTTACCTGATATGCTCTTTGTCCGATACTATACCTACACACTATATTTTGTTTGTCCTGTATAGCATCTGTTTTTACTGGTAATTAGTTGGCAGCAACGTGCTCAACAAAACGCAGCATGTTACAGGTGTAACCATACTCGTTATCGTACCAGGAAACGACTTTAACGAAAGTGCCGTCCAGTGCAATACCCGCACCGGCATCAAAAATAGATGAGTAGCCAACACCTCGGAAGTCTGTAGAAACGACTTTTTCATCAGTGTAACCCAGAGTCTTACTGATATCACCGCTTTCTGAAGCTTCTTTCATAGCCGCACAAATGTCGTCATAGGAAGCATCATTGTTCAGTTCAACGGTCAGGTCAACAACTGATACGTCAGAAGTCGGTACACGGAAAGCCATACCGGTCAGTTTACCGTTCAGTTCTGGCAGTACAACACCCACGGCTTTAGCCGCACCGGTAGAGGAAGGAATGATGTTTTCCAGGATACCACGACCACCGCGCCAGTCTTTCATGGATGGGCCGTCAACCGTTTTCTGAGTGGCAGTAGCCGCATGAACAGTAGTCATCAGACCACGCTTGATGCCCCACTTGTCATTCAGAACCTTGGCAACAGGTGCCAGACAGTTAGTGGTACAGGAAGCCGCAGAAACAATGGCCTGACCTGCATAATCCGTGTGGTTTACACCGTATACGAACATGGGAGTACCGTCTTTGGAAGGTGCAGACTGAACTACTTTCTTAGCACCGGCATCAATATGCTTCTGACAGCTTTCTTCAGTCAGGAAGAAACCGGTACAGTCAATAACGATATCCGCATCAACATCACCCCATTTCAGGTCAGCTGGATCACGTTCAGCCGTTAAACGGATTTTCTTACCGTCAACGATCATGGCACCGTCTTCAGAAGACACATCATGATCAAAACGACCGTGTACTGAGTCATATTTCAGCATGTATGCCAGGTATTCGGCATCCAGTAAGTCGTTAATACCAACGATTTCAATATCATTGAATTCGTTGTAAACAGCACGGAAAACCATACGACCGATACGGCCAAAACCATTAATACCGACTTTAATCGTCATTATTATTTCTCCTAGTATTTAACTATTTTTAGAATTTTAAGTTTTAGATTTTTAAACTTTTTAATTTTGTATAAACTTGCCATGAACTGACAATAATGCGATACAGGCCGCTGAACGCCTTTAGCATTCAGCGGCCTGTATCGTAGATGTTTTACATGATGGATTCAGCCGTTGCGACAACGTTCTCAACAGTAAAGCCGAATTCCTTGAACAGTTCACCGGCAGGTGCTGACTCACCAAAGCGGTTAATACCGATAACCTTGCCCTTAAGACCAACATATTCGCCCCAGGCATAGGTAACACCGGCTTCAACGGCAACCCGTGCAGTCACGGCTGCAGGCAGTACTGACTCTTTATAGTCATCGCTTTGAGCATCAAAGACACTAGTACATGGCATGGAAACCACACGCACTTTTTTGCCTTTAGCTGTTAATTCTTTGGCAGCGTCCATGGTAATACCCACTTCAGAACCGGTCGCAATCAGGATCATATCCGGAGTGCCATCACAGTCAGACAGTATATAACCGCCTTTGGAGATATTAGCCAGAGCATCATCAGAACGTTCCTGATGATCCAGATTCTGACGAGAGAAAATCAGACAGCTTGGACCATCGGATTTTTCAATGGCACAACGCCAGGCAACCGCAGACTCTACAGCATCAGCTGGACGCCAGACATCCATATTCGGAATCATACGCAGGGTGGCAATCTGCTCAATGGGCTGGTGTGTCGGACCATCTTCACCCAGACCAATAGAATCGTGAGTATAAACAAACAGGGTACGCAGTTTCATTAAGGCTGCCATACGCAGGGCATTACGGGCATATTCCGAGAACATCAGGAAGGTTGCGCCATAAGGCAGGAAACCACCGTGCAGAGTCACACCGTTCATAATGGCTGACATACCGAATTCACGCACACCATAGCTGATGTAGTTACCGGCTGGATCATCCATAATGGAAACCGAACCAGACCAGGTAGTCAGGTTGGATGGTGACAGGTCAGCGGAACCACCTAAAAATTCAGGTAAGGCTTTGGCATAACCTTCAATCGCTAACTGAGAAGCCTTACGGGAAGGAATGGTAGCAGCATTTTCAACACTTTGCTTAATAAAGGCATCGGCTACTTCATTCCAGTTGTCTGGCAGATCACCGTTCATACGACGGGTAAATTCAGCCGCCAGTTCAGGGTAGGCTGCCTGATAGGCTGCAAATTTTTCATTCCAGCTATTTTCTGCTTCAGCACCTTTGCTGCGAGCATCCCAGCCGCTGTAAACATCATCAGGAATAACAAACGGTTCATGTTCCCAGCCAATGTTTTCACGGGTCAGTTTGATTTCATCTTCACCCAGAGGCGCACCATGACAGTCATGAGTACCGCACAGGTTAGGTGAGCCCATACCAATAACGGTTTTAGTACAGATTAAGGTAGGACGATCCGTAACCGAACGGGCTTCTAATGTGGCATTACGGATAGCTTCCGGATCATGACCATCCACATCACGGATAACGTGCCAGCCGTAAGACTCAAAACGCTTGGGTGTGTCATCGGTAAACCAGCCTTCAACATGACCGTCAATAGAAATGCCGTTATCATCCCAGTAAGCAATCAGCTTGCCCAGACCCCATGTACCTGCCAGTGAACAGGCTTCATGGGAAATACCTTCCATCATACAGCCGTCACCCATAAACACATAGGTATAATGGTCAACAATTTCGTGGCCGTCACGGTTAAACTGGGCTGCCAGAGTTTTTTCTGCCAGTGCCATACCTACTGCATTGGTAATACCCTGACCCAGAGGTCCAGTAGTGGTTTCTACGCCTGGCGCATATCCGTATTCAGGATGTCCCGGAGTTTTGGAATGCAACTGACGGAACTGTTTCAGATCATCAATAGAGAGATCATAACCAGTCAGATGCAATAATGAATAGATAAGCATTGAGCCGTGGCCATTGGACAGAATAAAACGATCACGATCCGCCCAGTTCGGGTTGGCGGGATTGTGCGTCATAAAGTCATTCCACAACACTTCTGCGATATCAGCCATACCCATAGGCGCACCTGGGTGCCCTGAGTTTGCTTTTTGCACTGCATCCATACTTAATGCACGAATAGCATTGGCTAGTACCTTACGTTCTGGCATATGTTTCTCCTGGAAATTAAGGAATTTCTATATTTGTAACCGCTTCGAATACCCGTTTCATCAGTATTCTGAAAAGCCGGTATCGTGCAATTACGTTTAAATTAAAATTTTGTAAAGTCCTTCATTGTCTCTCATCTTTAATGAGACAGCAACTTTTTTGGTTAATTTTTGGCTACTTTCTGGTTATTTCAGGCTATCGTTTTAACTATTCTGATATCCGGATTTCAGGGAAATGTTCACCACTATGATTACCACAACAAACTTTACGCTAAAAATCTGGTTATCGAAATATAATAGAAATCAGGTATAAAGTACAACTATATTTTTTAATAGTTGGCATAAGAAAAAACTTATACTAACCATTAGAAAAGGCTATGATTGCACTGCAGAGAGTCTTTACATTT
>JALTKC010000322.1:229-4534 GCA_027076245.1 Gammaproteobacteria bacterium | reverse complement strand
ACTATGGTATTCCTGTATTACAAACTCTGTTTCATCATACAGACTGACATATTGTTCCAGTTTACTACTGTTTTTTGCAATATAGGTATTTCTTGAACCAGAACCAAATCGGGGTTTTATAAACACGGGAAATGATAAATTGCATATATCATGTGGCAGGCAGGTATCAGGAGTATCGATATGGTTATTTTTACAAAACCGATAAAACTCAAACTTATCCAGACAGATCTCAATAGTTTTAGGTTCAGAAACCATTACTATTATATTATTTTTTTTAAACAGCTCTGTATTTTCTGAAAAAATTTTCAGTTCACCGTCTCTTGTGGGTATTATTAACTGAATATTTTCGTTCTTACAGTACTTTAGTATGGACGCAATAAAATCAGGGTGATTGTTTTCAGGTGTAATTAATGTTCTGTCAGCAAAATACAGGGCCGCTCTGTTCTCATTAATATCAGCCGCTGTAACTTCTCCTCCTCCATGATTGATTAAAGCCCGCCTAAAAGCCTGAACCAGCCAGACTTTATTAGATGCACTGGTAATGAGGATATTCAATGATTTAATACCTCAGCCAGACTGTCTATTATTTTAGTTTGTTCTTCTGATGTTAAATCAAAAAATAACGGTAGTGTTAATGCTTCCTTATAATATCGTTCACACTCAATATAATCTCCTGTTTGAAAACCTAACTTCTGGTACCAGGGTTGGGTATGTACCGGTATATAATGAACATGCACACCAATCCCCATAGATCTTAATTGCTCAAATACCACTTTTCTGGTTTTATTTATTTCATGAATGTTTAAACGTATAACATATAGGTGCCAGGATGAACGAGTATCAGGATTCTGCCATGGGAGCATTAAGGGTAAACCGGCTAATTCATTATTATACCGCTGTGCCAGTTCATGACGTTTTTTCACAAATCCGTCCAGACGTTTTAGCTGAGATAAACCCAGTGCAGCCTGTATATCACTTATTCTGTAGTTATACCCAAGCCTGGATTGTTGATAATACCACTCACCTTCTGTTGCTGCTTCTTTTAGCTCATGGTATTTCTCAATACCATGAGTTCTTAATAGTCTGATCTTTCTGGCTAGTTTCTGAGAATTTGTCAGAACCAGACCACCCTCACCGGAAGTCATTATTTTTGCCGGATGCAGACTGAAAATGGTGATATCTGAATATTGACAGGAGCCAATTTTATTATGAAGATATTGACCACCCAAAGCATGGGCCGCATCTTCTATAATCGAAAATCCATACTCATCCGAAAGTGTTTTTATGGCTTTCATATCGCAGGACTGTCCGGCAAAGTGAACAGGAATAACTACTTTTGGTAATTGTTGTGCTTTCCTGGCCTCTATTAACTTCTGTTCCAAAGCTGGTACACTCAAGTTATATGTAGCAGGATCAATATCCACAAAATCTATTTTAGCACCGCAATAAACTGCACAATTGGCTGATGCGACAAAAGTATTCGGCGAAGTCCAGACAATGTCTCCTGCTCCGACATCCAGTGCCAGACAGGCCAGATGCAATGCCGCTGTTCCATGACTGACTGCAATAGCATATCTGGCTGAACAGTATTGGGCAACGGTTTCTTCAAACGCCTCTGTCACTGGCCCCTGAGTAATCAGCTCAGAACGCAGTACCTCGGATACTGCTTTTATATCTTCCTCGGAAACAGACTGTCTGGCATAGGGGATCATTCTATTGCCATATCCTTGCATTGTCTTAGTTCATCCTGCGTCAGGAACACATTGTCACCTGAATTATACTCAAATCCCTGTTCCACCATTTTTCCCTTTTCATTTAAGGCATTAATTGAAAAGTCGATGTCTTTTGCATAAAAAATAATTGAAGGTTTAATTACATAATGATCAGCAAATTCGACCGTAAGATGAGAGTCATCTTTTGGACACATGACTTCGTGTAGTTTTTCTCCGGGTCTGATACCTATTATTTTTAACGGCAAATTGGACATTGCTCTGGCCAGATCGGTGATAAGTACCGAGGGCAGTTTGGGGATAAATATTTCTCCGCCATGCATACGTTCAAAACTTTTAAATACAAAACTCACCCCCTGCTCCAGGGTAATCCAGAAACGGGTCATTTTTTTATCTGTTATCGGGATATGATCACTGCCTTCCCGGATCAGTTTCTGAAACAGTGGCACGACTGAGCCTCGGGAACCAACGACATTCCCATAGCGAACAACTGAAAATACCGTTTTATGACCACTGGCAATATTATTGGCTGCAACAAACAGTTTATCGGATGCCAGTTTTGTCGCACCGTAGAGGTTAATAGGATTGGCCGCTTTATCGGTTGATAAGGCAATGACTTTTTCTACATTATTCTCCAATGCCGCATGGATAACATTTTCTGCACCGTAAATATTGGTTTTAATGCATTCCATGGGATTATATTCAGCTGCCGGTACCTGCTTCAGTGCCGCCGCATGAACCACATAATCTACCCCCCGCATCGCCTGTACAAGACGGTCTTTGTCCCTCACATCACCAATAAAATAACGCATAGGATTACCGCCTAAGACCTGCTGCATTTCATACTGTTTTAATTCATCTCTGGAAAAAACAATGACACGTCGCGGCTGGTAATTATCCAGCAGGGTCTGTATAAATTTTTTACCAAATGATCCTGTGCCGCCGGTAATTAAAATGGACTTGTTATTAAACACTTGGTTTCCTGATGCAAAACGGGATTGTTTGAACTAAACTTAAACAACAAGTTAAACAATAAAAATAGCACATACCAACATTAAACGCCATAAAATAATTTCCATTACAGTTCAATAATTTAACTAACATTTGACATTCGACAATATGGCCTCAGTTATAAAAAACACAGTGTTATACAAAGATACGCATTATTTTGCCTCTTTTCCAAGTATCAGCCTGGTAAAACAGGACCGGAACACCCCTCCCCGACTCCTACTGTTATTTCGCAGAGCCAGGGACAGTCGCTGGCTTCTGGATGCCATAGATGAAGAAAGTAAATGGATTAAACAGCAGGTGGATCATGTTGACAGTCGTTCTCAAATTACCCGGATGTATTTTAACCTGGATCTCGAGCCTGTTTCTGAGGCCGTTTCTTTAAGTATTAACCCGGATGCTGCGGATCAGGACGCCTCAATACTAAAGCTGTCTGATCAGCACCTGTTATTATCCTCTTTTTCATGGTATCCGGTACATGTTGAACTGGCTAATGCATTACGCAAACAGGGCAACCATCTGTTTGGACGGGCTAATATTACCGGTTGCGGCTATATTTTATGGGGTGTCTATACCCGTTATTCTCAGGATGGCGGAATAAGCTGGTCTGAACATAATTATTTGCCCGCACTACCCAATACTCATGACATTATTCCAGGTAAGCGGCCGGTTTTAGGTGGCAGTTGCCGTGGGCAGGCCGTAAAAACAGACTCTGAAATTCTGTTACCCGTCTATGCCACTTTAAAACAGGACAGTGTTAACTCCTGCCACCTGTACACATCTACAGACAATGGCAAAAGCTGGCACTACCATTCTGTTATTGCACGGGATCCTGAACAGAAAAATGCTTTAAATGAGCCGTCATTATTACATATCGAAAATGATACGGTTATGGCTTTTATCCGAAATTCCAGTCATAGCGATCGTATTGTGACAGCCTGTTCCTGGAATCGGGGCAGAACCTGGGAAAACTATCAGGAGCTGGATATTATCGGCCACCCTGTACATCCATTAAAGCTTTCTGATGGTAGAATTTTTATCTGTTATGGCTACCGACATAAGCCGTTTGGTATAAGAGCCCATCTTATGGACAGTACAGGCAGCCAACTCATTGGAGATGAAATTATTATTCGCGATGACGGCAGCTGTGGTGATCTGGGGTATCCATGGGCTGTTGAATTACCCAATGGCAATGTACTGGTTGTTTATTATTTTACTCTGGAAGATGGTATCCGGCATATTACGGGAAGTATTGTTGAATTATAATGGTATGCCTTCCCACGCAGAAGCCCTGCAATGAAGCCTTGTTTATAAGCTATTCAGTACGCAGATTAATTATTCGGTTTGCTACCCGTTCTGCCCCCTTAGAATCCACTGTTTCTCTGGCTGTCTGACTGTATTGCTGCAATTGTTTATCAGCCAGCAATAATTGAGCCTGTTTCAGTAATTCATCTACAGACTGATCTTTTCTACAGTCCACACTCCTGCACCAGCCCAGTGAGCTGTGTTCTCTGGCCGCCAACCACTGATTATCGGCCACCACAGCCAGGACAGCCGGAACCCCGCA
>JALTKC010000322.1:0-219 GCA_027076245.1 Gammaproteobacteria bacterium | reverse complement strand
TGATCTGGGGTATCCATGGGCTGTTGAATTACCCAATGGCAATGTACTGGTTGTTTATTATTTTACTCTGGAAGATGGTATCCGGCATATTGCGGGAAGTATTGTTGAATTATAATGGTATGCCTTCCCACGCAGAAGCCCTGCAATGAAGCCTTGTTTATAAGCTATTCAGTACGCAGATTAATTATTCGGTTTGCTACCCGTTCTGCCCCCTTAGAA
>JALTKC010000321.1 GCA_027076245.1 Gammaproteobacteria bacterium | reverse complement strand
CAGATTAAACAGGCGTCAGAGCTGATTAAAAGCCTGGGCGGCTTTATGCCCAGGCTCAGTCCCATTGATTCTCTATTAAGCGCCCTGGGAGTAACACCGAAACCATTTAATATTAAACCCCGACTGGATCTGGATCCGCAAATGTCCTCCCGGGAAGCAGCCAGCGTTATTATTTCAATAATGATAGATAAACAACGCCAGACCGAATCCGGTATTATCAAGGATATAGATACCGAATTTTTACATCATTACCGGGTTGCTCTGCGTATGGTCAGAGCGGCCGTAGCTCAGCTAAAGGAGGTTTTTCCCCCACAGGATGTTATTGAGCTTAAACAGCGTTTTGGTGCTCTGGCCAGTGAAACCAATCACCTGCGCGATCTGGATGTTTTTATTCTGGACAAGGAACGTTATATGGCTCTGCTGCCACCCAGTTTAAGAGAGGGTCTGCTACCCATGTTTAATGATTTTGAGCAGTCCCGTACCACTGAGATCAGACGTATTGCCCGCTGGCTGGCCAGCCGGGCTTATAAACAGGAAATAACAGAACTGGAAGAGCGATTTAAAAATGGCTATTCTGCCCTGGAAACTCACTGGAGTGAACAGCCGATTATTAAACTGGCAGTGACCAAAATTCAGAAACGTTATAAAAAAATTCAGAAAGCAGCGGCAAAAATCACCCATGATACGCCGGATCAGGCTATTCATGACATACGTATTGACTGTAAAAAACTACGCTATCTGCTGTATTTTTTCGGCAGCCTGTTTAATAAAAAACAGGTTAAAATTGCCGGCCGTCATTTAAAAGCACTGCAGGATCACCTGGGTATTTTTAATGATTTAAGCGTACAGGCTGAATTTCTGGAAAACTATCTGGATGAAATCGAGCACAAATCAAAAAAAGACATTATGCTGATTGCCTCACTGGGCGGTTTAATCTCCTCCCTGCATACCATGCAGTTACAGGAGCGGGAACGCTGTATTGACGCCCTGGCGGTTTTTTCCAATAAAGACAACCAGCGCTTATTTAAAGAAGCTTTTGTACTTGAATCAGGTAGTAAAAAAGGAGGCAAAAAATGAAAGTCATTGCCTCTTACAGCATAAAAGGCGGGGTCGGAAAAACGGCTGCATCAGTAAACCTGGCTTATGCATCTGCCCGCGCCGGTAATGAAACTCTGCTTATTGATCTGGATCCCCAGGGGGCTTCATCCTTTTATTTTCGTATCGGCCCTGGAAAAAAACAGAAAAAAGGTTTTTTCTTTAACCAGAAAAACCGTTTACTAAAAAACATCCGCGGTTCTAATTATAAACGTCTGGATATCCTGCCTGCTAACCTGTCTTTTAGAAACTTCGATATTATGCTCAGCAGTATGAGCAAGTCCAAAAAACGTTTAAAAGAAATGCTGGCACTGCTGGAGGATGAATACGATCTGGTTATTCTTGACTGCCCGCCAAATATTAACCTGTTGTCTGAAAATGTGTTTAATGCGGCTGATCTGATTCTGGTACCAGTTATACCGACTACGCTGTCCGAGCGCACTTATGAACAGTTAGTCCGATTCTTTGATAATAATGGCTATAAAAAGAAAAAACTGCGGCCTTTCTTTTCCATGGCACAAAGTAACAACAAACTGCACCGACAGACCATCAAAGAAATGGAAAGCCGTCACCCTAACTTTATGAAAACCATTATTGAGTTTTCTCTGGAGATAGAACGCATGGGTGTTCACAGAGATCCGGTTCTTGCCTATGCCAATAAAAAAAGTGCGGCTCAGGCTTACCGAAAATTATTTAATGAAGTGGTCAGCTCATTAAAATAATGTTTAAAAGCTGTTAAACTGAACTATTCAGATTCCAGTAAAGGATTATACTCAATGCTGCAAATTGGCTCGTTCCCTTTCCTGTTTAAAAAAGGGAAACTTCATATTATGCTGATCATGAACAGTGCCCGTCGGCAGTGGATATTACCCAAGGGTAATCCTGAACATCATTTAAAACATTATGAAGTCGCAGAAATGGAGACCCTGGAAGAAGCCGGTGTGACAGGAAAGATAGTGGATAAAAAGCTGTATAAAGAGTTTGAAACCGCCGAGGGTAATACTCTAAGAGTCTATCCATTGCACATTGACACCATACTGGACAAGTGGCCGGAAGACTATTTTAGAAAACGCGAACTGCTGACAGCAGAGCAGGCCCTGGAAAGAATAAGCCGAGTTGAACACCACAAGGCGGTAAAATATTTTTCCAACCCGAGCAAAAGCCCCCTGTTTGACAAACACCTGATAAAAAAGCACCCGGAACTTATCCCAAAAACCTAAAACCTGGTCTATTCATGCAACGATACAAAACCCATATTTGCCTGGTTTCCCAAAATGAAGAATTTAATATTACTCCTGCCCTGCATTCTCATTTTAAGCCCGATGATGTACTTTTAATTCATCCTACCTGGTTCAAACAAAAAGCAGAAAATATTGCTGAAGTATTTCATCGCCATCAGATAAAAACACGGTTTCTGGAAATTAAAGACAAAAAAGACACTGTTAAAATTACAGAGCAGGTCAATCAGGCCGTTGACACTATTCTAAACCAATATAAGCCTGATCCACAGGATGATAGTGTCAGCCCGTTAGTACTCAATGTCACCGGTGGCAGTCAGTTACTGGGTATTATCTGTTATGAAATTTTTACTGAACGAAAATTACCGGCCTTTTATGTAAACAAGGCTTCAGACCGGCTTTATTTTTTACCGCTAAAAGACCAGAACTCCTGGCAGTTTGATCTGGAAGACAGGCTTAAACTCAGGGATTACCTGCTGGCTTATGGCATCAAGCCGGTGAGTGAAATCAATCCTCATGAACAGATCCCCAAAAATCATCAGAAAGTCTGTTATGAACTGATTCATCAACTGGACAAGTACCAGAAGTCATTAGGAAAGTTTAATTATTATGCTTCGCAGACGGGAAAAAATTTCCAGTCTAAGATTACACCTTCTGATCGTCATGATAAACGCTTTATGGCACTGGTAAAACTATTTTCCGATATGGATATTATTCGTTATGACGGCAAGCTGTTTGATTTTAAAAATGAACAGAACCGTTTTTTCTGTAACGGCGGCTGGCTGGAGGAATATGTTTTTACTGAATTACGCTCGCTAAAAAAGCAGTTAATGATCCAGGATATCGTCATGGGTCTGGAAATTGAACTGCCCTGCGGCAGTAAAAATGAACTGGATGTAGCTTTTATGGCCAACAACCGGTTTTACCTGATTGAATGCAAAACCAAGCGTTACAATGGACATACGGCTGGCAATAATACCCTGTATAAACTGGACACCATTAAACACTACGGCAGCACCCAGTCCAAAGCCCTGCTAGTCAGCTACCATAAACTAACCCATTCCAACCGGCGCAGAGCCAGTGACTACCAGTTAACCATTATCTCTGCTTACCAGATCAAACATTTAAAACAGCATATTATTGACTGGATGAATGAATCTGAATTCTAAAATTCTGATCAATTATTTTTGTAGTAATCAAATCTTCAGATCCCATTAATTGTAACGGTTATCCAGGCTATACGCACCAGCTCCTTGTACAGCTAACAATAAAAATCCACCGGCAATTGCAAAGTTTTTCATGAACATAATCATCTGGATTTGATTACCCAAATCACTATGGAATATCGCTGCAGAAATGATTGAAAATGCACCCAGTGCGATAGCTGCCCACCGGGTTTTCCAGCCGGTAATAATCGCCAGGCCACCACCTAATTCAAGCAGGATAACCAGTGGCAATAACATACCAGGCACACCCATCGCTTCCATATAAGCCTGAGTACCTTCATAGGCACCAATCTTGTTGAAACCGGCCAGTAAGAAAATATGACCAAGCAATACTCGTGCAATTATTTGACTAACTTTTTCCATTTTAAATTCCTTTGTTAAATTATTTTTGGAACAGTTTACGGGCTTGTTCCAAATGCCTTGTTTCTGGATATATTATTAACGTTGATAAAAAAAGAATAAACAGCAATAATAAGAAATAATTGTTCTTTATTGAGCAACAATAAAGGTATAAGATGGATCGCTTTGAAAATATGGGCAATTTTATTCGTGTCGTCGAGGCCGGGAGTATCAGCGGTGCTGCCGAAAGGCTCGGGGTCGCAAAATCTGTCGTTAGCAGGCGCTTAAAAGAGCTGGAAGAACATCTGGGCGTCGAACTTTTTCACCGAACAACCCGGAAGATAAACCTGACAGATACCGGGCGTGCTTTTTATCATCAGTCAGTACGTATCCTGGAAGATGTGCTCGAAGCCGAGATCGCAACATCACAGTCGCATGGCACATTAAAAGGCAGTCTGAAGGTGGCGCTACCCTCAATCTTTGGGCTTATGCACATAGGTCCTGCCATTAACAAATTTTTACAGATGCATCCGAAGATAGAATTTGATCTGGATTTTAATGACCGTGAAGTGGATTTAATTCAGGAAGGGTTTGACCTGGCCATCCGCATTGCAAAGCTGCCAGATTCAAGCTTGATCGC
>JALTKC010000320.1 GCA_027076245.1 Gammaproteobacteria bacterium | reverse complement strand
CATTTCTGCCCTGATTATTTTTACTTATGCCAGACCGATTGCCGGTCTGTACACACAGAACAGTCAGGTTATTGAACTGGCTTCTTCCCTGATGTTTTTTACTGCCCTGTACCAGTTTTCTGACGGCATTCAACTTTGTTCAGCCGGGGTGTTACGGGGCATGAAAGATACTGCCATCCCCATGCTACTGTCTCTGGTTTCCTACTGGATCATTGGTTTTCCCCTGGGTTATATACTGGCTTTAACGGACTGGCTCGGCCCACCTATGGGTGCCCGGGGTTTCTGGATCGGCTTGCTGACCGGACTGACCCTGTCGGCAGTATTAATGAGTATAAGGGTCTATACAAAAGTCAGAGAGGGCACGGGCCAGTGGAAACTAAACTAGTGTTCATCCGTAAATTAGCTTATTACCAATAATTTGCGCTAAACTATCCCTATGGATCTGGAAATTCGTCATTTAAAAACACTGGTGGGTTTAAAAAAAACCGGCTCTCTGGTGGCTGCCGCAGAACAGCTCAAGCTCTCCCAGTCGGCCCTGTCCCATCAGCTTAAAGTCCTGGAGGATTATCTGGGCACACCGGTACTGGTACGCAAAACCCGGCCAATGCGCTTTACCCCCGCCGGCCAGAAACTGCTGGAGCTGGCGGATAAGGTACTGCCCCTGATCACCCAGACCGAACAGCAGTTATCCCGTATTAAAACCGGTGACAGCGGCCATTTACATATCGGTGTCGAATGCCACAGCTGTTTTGACTGGCTGATGCCGACTCTGGATCAATATCGGCTGCAATGGCCTGACGTGGAACTGGATTTATCCACCGGCTTTGATTTTAACCCGGTGGAGTCCCTGTTAAGAGCCAATGCCGATTTAATTATTACCTCAGACATCCGCAACAGCGACGAAATCACCTATATCCCCCTGTTTAAATACCAGCTATTACTGGCGGTTTCCAGACAGCATCCACTGGCATCGGAAGCCTGTATTCTGGCTGAAGACATGTATGACGATACTCTGATCACCTATCCGGTAGAACGCCAGAGACTGGATATTTTTACCCGCTTCCTGACCCCTGCCGGCGTTGAACCCAGTCTGGTACGACACTCCCAGGTCAATGCCATGACACTGCAGTTAATCGCCAGTAACAGGGGCGTAGCCGCGCTGCCCTGCTGGGTGCTCAATAAGAATGTGCTGGAACAATACGATATTGCCGCTTTACCCCTGGGCGAGCAGGGGATCTGGGGAACACTGTATGCGGCCATACGCAACGAAGATGCGGAGCAGCCCTATTTCCAGGGCTTTTTAAAACTGGCCAGACAGACCATCAGCACTCATCTGGAAGGGATTATTCCCATTGATAATACCGATGACTCTTCAGCATGATCCGCTTATTATTTATTGGCCACCTCTGGCCTGAACCTGCTTCCTCTGCTGCCGGTTACCGTACCCTGGCCCTGTTAAAAGCCCTGTGCGAACATTATCAGGTGCATTTTGCCTGCGCCGCGGAACAGAGCGAGTACTGCGCTGATCTGCAGGCAATGAATATCCAGAGTCACACTATTACCTTAAATGATTCAGGCTTTGATCAGTTTATTCAGCAATTAAAGCCGGACATTGTGTTTTACGACCGCTTTATCAGTGAAGAACAGTTTGCTCCCAGGGTACATGAACACTGCCCGGAAGCAATCAATATACTGGACACTCAGGATCTGCACTTTTTACGCCGCGCCCGCCAGAGTGCCGTCAATAAAAACCAGCCGGTTAATTTGTACTCTGATGATGCCGTCAGAGAAATTGCGGCTATTTTACGTTGTGATTTAAGTCTGATTATTTCCAGCTATGAAATGTCGTTACTGACCAACACCTTTAATATTTCTTCTGAGCTCCTGCATTACTGCCCTTTTATGCTGGATACTGAAAATCCAGGCGAACAACCTGTTCCGACTTATGAACAGCGTGAGCATTTTGTCATGATTGGTAACTTCCTGCATCCGCCCAACTGGGATGCCGTACAATGGAGCTATCGTGCCATCTGGCCGAAAATAAGGGAAAAACTGCCCGAAGCCCAGCTGCATATCTATGGTGCCTATCCTTCTGAAAAAGTCATGCAGCTGCATAAACCCGAACAGGGTTTTATCATAAAAGGCCGGGCTGACCATGCACTGACGACCTTAAGCCAGTACCGGGTGAATCTGGCCCCCCTGCGCTTTGGTGCCGGTTTAAAAGGAAAAATCGTGGACGGGTTTCTGGTAAAAACACCCTGTGTTACCACACCTATTGGTCAGGAAGGTATAAGCGATAATCAGAACTGGGGCGGAATGGTCGCAGGCACTGCAGATAACAGCCGACAACTGGCTGACTATGCAATTCAGTTATACAGTGAACAGAGCTTGTGGGAGCAATGCAGTAAAAATACCACCGGAATTATTGAGCAGCAGTTTAATTACCGGGAACATGCTGATAGCTTATTAAACCGACTGAATGCATTACAGAACGATCTTAAAACGCACAGAAAGCATAATTTTTATGGCCGGATCCTGCGCCATAATTTGTATCGAAGTCAGTACTATATGAGCAAGTGGATTGAAGAAAAAAACCGTCAAAACAAGACTTAATTGTGTTTATCTGATTCCGACGGTGTTAGCTGAAAACCATCCACCGGGCATTTCATATCAGGCGTCAGTTTATACTGGATCATAACCAGTGCCTCAATCGCTGAGCGGTTACCGGCATCAGCGGCTTTTTTTATCCATTGAGTACCCTGTTTTTTGTCCGCCTTAACACCATAACCATAATACATCATATAACCCAGCAGATAGTGTGCTTCCGGATTATTTTTCTGTGCCAGTCGGCGAACAATCTGGTACGACTGCTTATATTGTTTGCTTGCAAACAGATCTTTGGCAATACTCAGATATTCTTTATCGTCACTGTCCGGCATTTCCTGAGCATCAGACTGTGCTGCTGATTCTGACTGTCTTTGTGTATCATCATTCATGTCCATACTCTGACAGCCTGCCAGAAAAATAACCCCCATCAGCCAGATATATTTCATAAAATTCCTCATATTACTGCTGTGTTGTAACGGCCAGTGTCAGACGGGCATAAACCAGCCCCCGGGTTTCTGTTTTCTCTATATCCGCATTAACAACCTGAACCCCTAACTGACTGGAAATATTAATAAGCCATTGTATCAGTGTATCAAACTCTGTGTTTTTAAACGCCAGAAACACCTGCTGCTCACCAGATTTTTTTAAAACCTCCAGACCATCTGCCAGTTGATTGGTTCTGATGCTTTTATCAATAGCATCAATCAGGGAACGTCCGGACAAACCAGCACCCTGAGTAGATAAGCTTTTCTCAGGCGCTGTTTTCAGTTGTTTAATTTGCTGTTTTATTTTTTTCAGCCAGGCAATATCTGCACGCAGTTGATGAACTCTCTGCGTATAATCGCCGATCAACACAGTATAGGGTTTCCACACATAAAAATAAGCCGCAAACACCAACACCAGCACCCCGCCTGCAATAATAAGACGCTGCTCATTCTGTGATAATAAAGACCATTTCTGCTTAATCATAAATCAAACCAGAACCCTAAAAAATATTAAATAACAGAATACCTTCCTGCCCGCGTCAACTAGCCGGTGTATTATTTCTGATGCGGGCAAGATGCCCGCACTCCCAGTTTTTAGATACCTTATCAGTAAACACATGGGCAGCAATTTAAAGCTTAGTAGTTATAAACTAAAACCTAATCAACATACTGAAAATCAAGCACCGTATGAATACCTTTTTCATCTTTTGAAGATGACTGCTCTGTTACCCGTAACTGAGTACGCCCTGATAACTGCTGTTGTAAACGATTAAAGATAAACTCTCGGGAACTTACCTCAATAGTCAGCCGGTTGTCATTATAACGCAGATTAACCAGTTCTATCCCGTTCAGTTTTTTCAATAAATAACCGGCCTGCAGCAATAAATTTAAAAAAGTTCTCTGCTGTGACTGGCCGGAAGTCAGACTGTTTAAACGGTTTAAGGTCTGTACTCTGACATCAATCAGACGTTTTGCATCAGGAAACAGGCTGAAAAACTCATCTTCTACCTGCTGTTCAAGCCGGGTAAGCTCATGCTCATAATAATACCACTGATAAGTCATAAACAGCACCTGGCTGAACAGGCCGATAACAAAGAGGAATAATAATCCTTTAAGATAGGGCAGTTTGCTCTGCTTCAGTTTATTAAGCTGAAATTCATCCTGTAATAAGTTAATACCGGTATTTTTTACCGGCCAGTAGTTTAGTTCCTGCTCAGTCATGAACTGAGCCGCTTTGATCTCATAAGGGATATGATTCTGCTCTGCCAGAGCACAAACCTGTTCCATTACTGCTTTATCATTATCCGTTTCCAGAACAATCAATTGCTGAGCCGCCTGGGAATGAACGGATTGCTCCTGCGGCTCACTAAAATACTGTTTAAATAAACGGTTCAGAAAGATTTCTGCATTATTATAATCAATATTAAAAGCCTGTTCTTTATTATCACATACAATCAGCT
>JALTKC010000319.1 GCA_027076245.1 Gammaproteobacteria bacterium | reverse complement strand
CTTGCGTTTCATGCTGATGCAAGCAAAATTTTGTATTTCCGAGGAATTAATGGCGGATTATATCATATTTTTTTTAATAGTGGCAGTTATCTGGTACTGGTGGAATTCCGTCAGTGCTTATGAAGTTGCCTATCGGGAAGCAAAAGCGGTCTGTCATCGTATGAATCTGCAGTTTCTGGATGATACTCTGGATGTTATAAAGCTGCGTTTATGTCGTCACCCTAAAGGCTATATGCAGCTCTGTCGTACCTATGAGTTTGAATTCAGCAGTGATGGTGACAGCCGCTACAAGGGTTTTGTCAATATAGCCGGCAAACAGCTTAAAGGTGTGGATATGGACGCCTATCGGGTCTGAAACAGGCGTGTTTATCTATTAAAAAACTATCTAAAATCTGGGGGTGCGGGTATCTTGCCCGCATCAGAAATTTAACCTGCAAATAGGTTTGTTGACGTGGGCAGGATGCTCACGCTCCCAGTAAAGTGTTCCACTACTGTGGATAAACCTGCAGAGGCGGGTTCTGCAGTGCGGCCAGCTGTTCCTTAAGCTGCAGAATATGTTCACCCCAGAAGGTTTCGGTATTAAACCAGGGGAAGGCTTTGGGAAAAGCCGGATCATTCCAGCGTCTGGCCAGCCAGCCGGCGTAGTGAATAATGCGCATACTTCGCAGGGCTTCAATCAGGTTCAGTTCTGCCGGGTTAAACTCACAGAACTCTTCATAACCTTCCAGCACTTCCCTTAACTGTATTTCCTGTTCATGGGGTTCCCCGGAAAGTAGCATCCACAAGTCCTGTATGGCCGGACCGTTACGGCTGTCATCAAAGTCTACAAAATGTGGGCCGTCATCCCGCCATAAAATATTACCGGGGTGGCAGTCACCGTGCAGGCGGATAATATCCGGCTGACACTGAGCGTATTTGCTTTCAACGTGCTCTAAAATATCAGCTACAATGGCTTTATACGAGGGTATATATAAGTCCGGTAGAAAATTATTGTCCAAAATATACTGGCGGGGACGAATAATAAACGAATCGATGGACAGGGTCGGGCGATGCTGAAACGGGCGGCTTTTTCCAACGGCATGAATACGGCCCATAAATTTGCCCAGTCGATACAGGTGATCCAGGTTGGTCAGTTCTGGTGCCCGTCCGCCATGACGCTGATAGAGGGAAAAACGGTAGCCGGAAAAATAAAACAGGCTGTCGGTTTGTCCTGTTTCAGCCTGCTTCAGGTATAAGGGCGGAATAACAGGAATATCCAGTTCAGCCAGTTCCGTGGAAAACTGGTGTTCTTCCAGGATCTGCTGATCACTCCAGCGATGGGGGCGGTAGAATTTTGCAATCAACGGTACGGAATCTTCTATGCCGACCTGGTAAACCCTGTTTTCATAACTGTTCAGCGCCAGTACCCGGGCATCAGAGAGAAAGCCCAGGCTTTCAACGGCATCAATAATGGTATTGGGATCCAGCCTGGAGTAGTCATCGGCCAGTTCGGTGGTATCTGCAGTCATAAACGCCCCCCGGCCTGTTGCAGGTTGCTGAAAAAAGCACCTATGGCCTGGCTTAACTGCCCGGAACGCTCCGGTGAGCGGAAGGCCTGTAGAACAGGTTCACGCATGCCGGGGATAAACATTAAATCAGCCAGTACAGCATTAAATGCCCCCTGTCCATGTCTGGTTTTAGCCAGTACTTCAAGCCAGGGCATTAATACTTCGTATTGTTTCAGGCTCTGCCAGCAGCGGCCGGAAATCGTAGCCAGTACTTCAATATCTCTGCCGGCAGGTGATTCCAGTATCTGCAGTATAAACTGGGCGGGCTGATGAGCTGACTGACTCTGTGAGGTGGCACGAATCGCCGCAGCACAAAATGATGCCAGCGACTGTGGCTCAGTATTGCGTGTTAATTCATGCTCAGCCCGTTGATAAACAGCCTGGCTTAAGGTAGCTGATATGGGGTGGTTTTCCAGACAACGGCTTAATGCCAGAAAGGGCTGTGCAGGTATCTGCTTAAGGGCATTAATTAATATTTGTTCATTACTTAGCGGTGTTGTGCTTTCAGCAGTATTTTGTGAGTAGCTTTCATCTAGCCGGGCAGCAAAATCTGCAAGTCCCTGAAACCCTAGTTTCTCCCAGTGGTTAAACTGATTGTCTCCGGCAAACCAGGCCTGTGCAGATTCATAGTAACCTGAGGGCGGTAGCCTGAGATGCTTTTGTGCCAGGGCATGAAAATTGGCCATTTGCTCTGGTTTGGGCTGAAAACCATAAGGATTATCCTTCATGGCATTTTCCAGAGTATGGAGTTGACTTTTATCGGAGTTGTTAATGGTGAGCAGATACTGGTTTAAGGCATCGTATAAGCGCTTTAAAAAGTCATCCCTGGCAGCCAGATTCAGGCGAGCCTGTTCATCCAGAGGTAATTTTATAAACCAGACAAAATGAGCTGCAGGCGTGTGCTGGCTGTCACTAATACCAACATTATTTACGGGCCAGAATAATATGGCCAGCCAGGTATGCTGCAAAAAAGGGGTAGAGCAGGGGAGCTCAGTCTGTTCAAACTTAGCCAGTTCCTGCTTATCCAGGCGGCGGATATTGCGCCCGATGTCATAACACTGAAAATCACAGCCAGTCAGGCTAAAGAACTGCTCAATACTGTTAAGCTTATTGATTTCCATTTAAGCTTTTATCTCCGGCGGGTTATTTTCAGTGTTTTGTGGACTGACCAGTTTCAGGCGGCAGGATTGATAACTTAATAATTTTTTTCCTTCAAGAAATAATAACAGGTCATTGCCGGCCAGTTCTTTACGCCAGCCGGATAAAATAGCCAGATCCCGTCGCCCCTGGATCAGGGCATTCAACTCCTTGCGGCTGCACAGGCAGGTGGGACTAATCTGATTATCCCTTGCGGACATATGCAGTACTGCCATCAGACAGTCAGCCAGGGCTTCTTCATCCTGGCTGAGCTTCTGATAACTGGGCAGTACCGGACACTCCTGATCCGGTGTCTGCAGACCTTCCTGGATCAGTGCCATTAAATCTGCTGCATGATGGTTTAAAAAGGCCCTGTTGAGTTTGTAGTTCTGATACAGTTCCTCCTGACTAGCCGGTGGATTAACGGATAAGGCAATCAGGGCTTCATCGCTAAGGATCCGGCGACGGGGACGGTTACGCTCAATAGCCTGTTGTTCGCGCCAGGCGGTGAGTTTCTGGATAATGGCTAACTGCTGTTTTTTTAAGCGGTTAATGCCCCGGATTTTACGCCATATGGTTTGCGGTGAAGGGGCATAGGTTGAACTGCTGGAGAGAAAATCAAAATCATCCCTGAGCCATTGTAATCGGCCCTGCTGTTCCAGTTTCTGTTTCTGAATGGGATAGAGTTCCGCCAGGTGAAGCACATCAGCGGCAGCATAAGTCAGCTGTTTCTGTGTTAAGGGGCGTTTTAACCAGTCAGTGCGGGTCTGGGATTTATCCAGTTCAATATTAAGCAGTTGTTTAACCAGATTGGCATAACCGATTTGTTCGCCAAAGCCGGACAGGGCCGCCGCAATCTGGGTATCAAAAATATTTTCCGGTACAGAACCCTGCATAAAATAAAAAATTTCCAGATCCTGGCGGGCAGAATGAAAAACCTTGATTATTTCCGGCTGATATAGCAGGTTCATTAAGGGTGTTAAATCCTTAAGTGCCAGCGGGTCAATTAACGCCAGTTGCCTGCCGTCACAGATCTGCACCAGAGCCAGTTTAGGATAATAGGTGGTCTGCCGTTCAAATTCCGTATCCACAGCCAGAAAGTCACTATCAGAAAAGGCTTTGCAAATCCGGCTTAAAGCCTCCGGTGAATCAATAAATTGAACCTGCATTAAATTCCTTAGTTTAGAACCTTAGTTTAGAAAATGTACAAAATGCTGTTATATTAACTTATATTAACAATAGTTGGTAATAAGTACTTTGAAATAAGAGCCGAAATAAGGAAAGTCAAATGGATAATTATAAAAATATTCTCGTTGCTGTGGACTTGTCAGAGGACTCTGAGCATGTTTGCCGTAAAGCACTCAGACTGGCACAGGATCACCAGGCCAGTTTGACACTGGTCTATGTGGCAGAAATTTTTTATCAGATGAGTGCCTCCTACGATCCCCTGTTTTATCCGGCTTATGAGGATATTGCCCTGGATGAAGAAGAAATTTTAAAAATATCCCAGACCAGGATGGATGAACTGGTTCAGTCGCTTGCGGTAGATGAAAACATTGAGTTGTATAATAAAGTGATTGTCGGTATTCCAAAAACGGAAATTGTGGAACTGGCTGAACAACAACAGGTGGATTTAATTGTCTGCGGCTCTCATGGACGAAACGGTATTGAACTGTTGTTAGGCTCCACCGCCAATGCCATTCTGCACCATGCCCCCTGTGATGTACTGGCAGTAAGGACCCGAAAAAAGCAGAGGATTAATTCAGAGTAAAAAAAGCCCGGTTATCTGTATAGATAACCGGGCTTTTTTGAACTAAACCTTATTAGGCTTTAGGGATTATTTTCTGGAACCTGGGCCGTTAACCTCGATACCATTACTCATATAAGAGTGGAAAT
>JALTKC010000318.1 GCA_027076245.1 Gammaproteobacteria bacterium | reverse complement strand
TGGACTGGCTTAATTTAAACAATAAAACAGAGAAACAACTATGAAATTATATAAACAGAAAAACGGTTTTACATTGTTAACTATTTTGTTAATAACAATGCTTCATACCAGCGTTTATGCCGAAGAAGAAGATGAGGAATCCATTGATATTACCGAATTAACTCAGGAGCAACGTCAGGAACTGGGCATTGAAGTCAGTACCGTTAAAAAAGAACAGCTGGTCAGCCAGCTTATTGCTCCTGGAGAAGTGCGTATCAATATTTACCACAGCTCCCAGATCAGCACTCGCATCAGTGCCCAGATTTTAAAACGCTATGTAAAAATGGGGGATAAGGTTAATACAGGTCAGCCACTTGTTAATCTTTCCAGTGTGCAGATGGCCGATGCTCAGGGTGATCTGTTTATTGCTGACCGGGAGTGGCAACGGGTTAAAAAACTGGGGCGCAAGGTCGTTTCAGAGCAACGTTATATAACAGCACAGGTTACCCGTCAGCAGGCTTATGCCAAAGTACTGGCCTATGGTATGACTGAGTCTCAGGTTAATACCTTGCTTAAAAGTAATAATGCCTCCAATGCTACTGGAAATTTTGATCTGTTAAGTATTCAAAACGGTATCGTGATCAGTGATAACTTTGTTCCGGGTCAGGTTGTACAACCCGGTGAAGTCCTGATGGAAATCAGTGATGAATCCAGATTATGGGTACAGACACGGATTAACCCTGAAGATGTTGCCAGAGTTAAAACTGGCACACTGGCCGACATCTTTATCACAGATAAAACCATTCTTAAAGGCAGGGTTATTCAGAAGCATCATAAAATCAATGAGGCCACCCGTACACTGCCTGTTAGAATTGAGGTAGATAACACACAGGGCTTATTACATCCCGGACAGTTTGTTAAAACCGCACTGCAGGTTTCAACCGGTAAACAAGTCGTGGCGGTACCGGTATCTTCTGTCGTGCTACTACAGGGTAATCAGGTTGTTTTTCAGTTAAAAAACAACCGTCTGGATGTTCAGTTTGTTGAAACTGGTGAAGTACGTGATAACTGGGTGGAAATTAAATCCGGTTTAAAGGCCGGGGACCAGATCGTGACTAAAGGGATGTTTCTGTTAAAGTCCTTTATGCTTAAGTCACAAATCGGCGATTCGGATTAGGAGAACAGCTATGTTAAATAAACTTGTAGAAAGTTCTCTGCATTATAAATTTTTAGTACTGGTTATCTTTGCCGTGGTTGCCTTTCTTGGCTGGCAGGCCGTAACTCGTATTTCTATGGATGCATTTCCCGATGTAACACCGGTACAGGTTAATATTTATACTGAATCAGACGGTCTGGCGGCAGAAGATATTGAGCAGTTGCTGACTTTTCCAGTGGAATCCGGCATGGCCGGGTTGCCTGGTGTTAAAGAAATTCGCTCTGTCAGCCTGTTTGGTCTGTCTTATGTGTCCGTTTACTTTGAAGATGACATGGATATTTATTTTGCCCGTCGTCTGGTCATGGAACGTCTTCAGGAAGTCAGTGACCGGATCCCGGAAGGTTACGGGACACCGGAAATGGGGCCGAATACTTCCGGACTTGGACAGGTTTTCTGGTACACCGTTGAACGAGCGGATGAAAAGCTAAAAGATGCGGTTACTGATATGGACTTACGCACCATACAGGACTGGAATATTCGGTTAATGTTACGTACCGCACCCGGTGTTGATGATGTTATGTCCTGGGGTGGTCAGGAGTTGCAGTATCAGGTCATTATAGAACCACTGAAACTGATTGAATTTGATCTGACATTCAGCGATGTTATTGAAGTACTGGAAGCAAACAATCGTCAGGTGGGTGGCCAGTATATTAATCAGGGTTCAGAACAATACCTGGTACGCGGTCTTGGTCTGGTCGAAAGTGAAACGGATATTGGCAATATTGTGATTAAGGTTGAAGATGGTACACCAGTTTATTTAAAACAGGTGGCCAGCATCTCTACCAAGCCTTCACTGCGTTCCGGAGCCGTTACCCGCGACGGTAAAGAAGTGGTATTAGGTATGGCTCTGGCCCGTATTGGTGAAAATGCCAAAAATGTGGTTGAAGCGGTTAAGCAAAAAATGGATGTGGTACAGTCGGCCTTGCCGGAAGGCGTGGTTGTAAAACCCATTTATGACCGAACTGTACTGGTTGATAAAGCCATTAAAACGGCTACTAACGCTCTGATTGAAGGCTCAGTGTTGGTGGCTATTATTCTATTTTTATTTCTGGGCGAAATCCGTTCAGCTCTGGTGGTAATTACGGCATTACCCCTGGCCATGCTGATTGCCTTTATTATGATGACCCAGCTTGGATTGAGTGCCAATCTGATGTCTCTGGCCGGTCTTGCCATTGGTATCGGTATGATGGTCGATGGCGCTGTAGTGTTGACTGAAAATGCCTTCAGAATTATGGCCGAGCGACGTGAACAGGGAGAAAAAGTAGATCGAACCGCTGCAGTGCTGGCAGCCGCCCGTGATGTAGCTAATCCGATTGCTTTTGCCATATTAATTATTATTGTGGTGTTTCTGCCGCTGTTCAGCTTAACCGGACTGGAAGGTAAGTTGTTTAAACCTATGGCTTTTAATATCACCTTTGCTATGGCCGGTTCTTTAATTCTGACCCTGACCATTATCCCGGTACTGGCGGCCATGATCCTTAAACCCAAAGAAGAAAAGGATACCTGGCTGGTAAGAATTATCAAAAAGATTTATTTACCCACGTTAGCCTGGAGTCTGAATAATAAAAAGAAAGTGGTCAGCAGTGCAGTGGTGCTGTTAATGGCCAGTCTGGCCCTGTTTCCTATGCTGGGTAAGGAATTTATGCCTCAGCTACAGGAAGGCTCTATTATGTGGCGTATTATTTCCATACCTTCAACTTCTTTGGAAAAATCCATTGAAATTTCCAAGAAGGTTGAGAATATCCTCACCGAATTTCCGGAAGTGAATACCACTATAGCCATGATTGGACGTGCTGAAAAAGGTGAAACTGCAGATGTCAATTATATGGAAATTTATACCGACATAAAACCTCATGATCAATGGGGTAATAATAAAACCATGGATGAACTGGCCATAGAAATGCGCGAAAAGCTGGAACGAGCTATTCCTACTTCAGTCATCAGTTTTACCCAACCAATACAAATGCGTGTTGAGGAGCTTATATCAGGCGTTCGTGCCACATTAGCACTGAAGCTGTATGGACAGGATCTCAATGAACTGGACAGCCTGAGTAAAAAAATCAAGGATACCATCGCACAGGTGCCCGGAGTCAGTGATCTGGCCCTGGAAGCCAACCTGGGTAAACCGCAGATAAAAATCAAGGTAAACCGGGAGGCCCTGGCTCGTTATGGTATGAATTCTGATGAAGTTATGACCATAGTAAGAAGCGGTATAGGCAACGAATCAATAACTACCCTGATCCAGGGAGTCAGACGTTTTGATATTACCCTGCGTCTTGCTGATAGTGCCAAAACCTCAGTAGAAACCATTAAGAATATTCCATTAAAAACCGCCAGCGGGGTTATTATTCCTCTGAAACAGGTCGCGGATATTTCTGTTGCTGAGGGTTATTCCTTTATTCGCCGGGAACAACTACAGCGTTATGCTGTTATTCAGATGGATGTCAGAGGCCGGGATATTAATGGTTTTGTTCAGGAAGCCAATCAACTGATTAAACAACAGATCACCATGCCTCCCGGCTACTGGGTAGAGTGGGGCGGTGCCTTTGAAAATCAGCAAAGAGCCTTAAAGCGGCTTTCTATTATTGTTCCATTAACCGTGTTCTTTATTTTTGTATTGCTTTATACCGCCTTTAATTCCATTAAGTATGCGGCCCTGATTATAGCTAACGTCCCGTTTGCAACTATAGGAGGGCTTGTATCACTGTTTATAACCGGACAGTATCTGTCAGTACCCTCTGCTATCGGCTTTATTGCCGTATTTGGTGTGGCCATGCTAAACGGAATTGTTTTAATCAGTTTCCTGAATGAACTCAGAGAAAAAGGTTTATCGGTTCACGATGCCGTTCGCAAAGGAACTGAGCTCAGACTCAGGCCCGTTATGATGACCGCCAGCGTAGCCATTCTGGGTCTTATTCCTATGTTGCTTTCCAGCGGCGTAGGCGCAGAAACACAACGACCATTGGCCACAGTTGTAGTTGGTGGGTTAATTACATCAACCTTGTTAACACTGATCCTGTTGCCTGTAATTTACGAGTGGATGGAAACACGTCATAAACGATCCACAAACAAAGTCATTCAGAAAGGTGAATAAGGGAAAAAGGGGAATTATTATGAAAGAAATAAAAGCATTTATTCACAAAAACAGAGTGGCTGATGTCATTCATGCACTAAAAATCAATAATTTTTGCAGTAAGCCCTGTAATATTTCAGTGGTTGATGTGTATGGAACACTGCGCCCAATAGACAATAAGGAACAGGATTATTCCCTGGAACTCGGTGAGGGTATTATTAATGAAGTAAAACTGGAATTGATCTGTAAAGATGAATGGCTTGAACGCGGCATAGAAATCATTCATGAAAATGCCCAGACAGGTCAGGATATTGCCGGATATATTTATGTATCTGACATCA